>CAZSPA010000028.1:1353-2529 GCA_964608685.1 uncultured Candidatus Saccharibacteria bacterium | reverse complement strand
ACGGGCGCGATTGTATTTCTCTCGCTCGGAGCTATCGTTTTCTTCGGATTGCGTTTGGGGACTGATTTTACTGGCGGGACACTCGTGCAAGTTAAATACGAAAATGGACGCCCAGACGCGAAGGCTCTTTCGCTCGCCTTGGACGGAGCGGGATTTAAGGGCTACTCGCTTCGCGGGGCGGGGGAGAATGATTATATTTTGCGCGCGGGGGCTTTAACAAACGAAATGCGAGAATCTCTTTCCGCGACTTTTTCCGTTCGCGGGGAATATCCGGCCATGATTTCGGAATTGACGGAGATAGGCCCCACAGTCGGCACGGAATTACGCAACAAGGCGCTCATCGCGCTCGCTCTTGTGCTTCTGTGCATCCTTCTCTTTATCGCGTTCGCGTTCAGAAAAGTGTCAAAGCCAGTGTCGTCGTGGATATACGGCCTTATCGCGCTTGTTACACTTGTGCACGACGTTATCGTTCCTGTCGGTTTTTACGCAGTACTCGGATATTTCCTCGGCGCGCAAGTTGATACTTTGTTCGTTACTGCGATTCTCACGGTTCTCGGTTTTTCCATTCACGACACCATTGTCGTCTTTGACCGCGTGCGGGAAAACCTTCGGGTGAATCAAGAGCGGGGACGGCGAGAAGATTTTGCGGAAACTGCAGGCCGAAGTTTGGGGCAGACATTCGTTCGCTCCATAAACACCTCGCTTACCGTTCTCGTAACGCTTGCCGCACTTTTCTTTCTCGGTCCGGAATCCACGAAAGATTTCGCGCTGACGCTTTTGGTAGGAATTATTGCAGGAACTTATTCATCGATCTTTTTGGCAACCCCCCTGCTTGTCTCAACTGAAAGATATTTTGCAAAGCGAAGATAGCGTTAAAGATTATTGATTTCTCGCAAGATGCAGGAATCCCGTCCAGTTTTCTTTGGCATCCTGGAGATTGTCCTCAACGACTTTCAGGCCGTAAAGTTTGGCCAAAACTTTGCTTCCCATAGTCGCGATGTGTTTGGGCAGTTTCTTTTCACCCAATTGCCTGGCGACAAGTGCGTGATCGATAAATTTTCCCTTTCCGGATGTTTGCGCGAGCCGAGGATATTTACGCGCGAGCGTGTCTTTGCATTGCGCAAAAACCTGGGGGTGGCTCATTATTTCCGTTATGTCTTCTAGTTTCGCGTCTTC
>CAZSPA010000028.1:0-1253 GCA_964608685.1 uncultured Candidatus Saccharibacteria bacterium | reverse complement strand
CCGTATGTTATGTAGTCTGGATTTGCCTGCTTCGGCAGAATTTTGTTGTAGAGCGCGTCGTACGCTTCTCCGAGTTTGATACGCATCTTTTTCGTGAACGGATTGTAGTGTTGTAGATTAGTGAACAACTGCCATGTGTCGTGGCTTATAAGTTCCTTTACCTCAAGGAGTTTTTTCGCTCCCGAGGAGTCGATAAGGGTCGGCTCGAAGCCGTACATCTCCAAGAGACGACCTACAAAATGCGTCAATCCTTGTGAGTCAGCGGCTATTTTGTCGTGTTCATAAGGGACCATTTCGACAATGCGCAATCCTTTCTTTTCAAATGCCCGTTTCCAGAAGCGAAAGTTGGCTTCGCTAGCGAGAAATTGGTCCATTATCATCGGCAGTCCCTCGAAACCAGCAGTAGCGCTGTCTGGTCCGAACATTGGGTGCGTAAGCATCGCTTGCGTCTCGGTACCAGCGAGGGTTTTCTTAAGGACTTTTGCGGGGTGCATTTTTACAGATAGTGTGTCGACTAGGAGATGTCGTTTTTCAAAATATTTTCTGTGGCTAGATATTATTTTCTCGAACGATTCGATTGGCACTGCATAAAAAATAACATCGTTTTCGTAAATCTCCTGTATGTCTTTCGCTACGGTTGTACTATCTGCCAGGCCAGAATCTTTTGTTATTTTGCTTTTGTCATAAATGGTGATGACAAAATCATCTTTAAGGAGTTTGTACAAAACCTTTCCGAATCTGCCGTACCCTACTATGCTTATCTTTTGCATGCGTCAATTTTTCTTCACGGTCTTCTCAATTGAAATAGAGTGGCGATGCAGGCTCGAGAAAATATCCCGCACTAACTTTGTCGGGAGCCGTAGGGATTTTCCGCGCGCCGACCACAAATTAAGCAGGTGGTCGCGCCGTTTTTTGTCGAGAAAGCTGATTTTGTGCGCAAGTTTGTACTTACCCACCGACTCAACCAACCGGACCCTCTTGAAAAGAGCGGTGATTATTTTTCTGTCCACAGCATCGATCTGCGCTCGCAGTTTCTCCAATTCACTCTTCTTTTTCCTCATTTAGGCATTATCGCAAAGAACTCTCTTATTGACAAACACAACAATACTGCTACGATGCAACGAGGTAAATCCTTTGATTCGGGACCCGCATAAATGCGGGATTGGGCCCGAGTCGTCCCCTGGTTTATCGAGGGACAAGGTTGCTTCTGCTTGCCCTGAACATAGTTGAAGGGCGTGTGGGGCACGGGTTCT
>CAZSPA010000027.1:0-7153 GCA_964608685.1 uncultured Candidatus Saccharibacteria bacterium | reverse complement strand
TCGTCAACCACGACAGCGAAGTGATACAGGGGGTCGGTTTCCGAGCGGGCAACGACAAAATCGCCGAGTTCTGCCGTGTCAAACGTGATATCGCCTCGTATAAGGTCGGAAAACGTGATTTTTGCGCCGGGATTCTTGAGCCGCACCACGCGTACTGTTGTCCCGGGCTCTTTTTTGCTCTCCTCTTCTGATACGTACGCCCTGCCGGATGATATGAGCGATGCTAGAGCTTCGCGATATATATCCATCCGTTCCGACTGCCGGTAGAATTCGTCCCACTCGAGACGGAGCCAGTGCAAAGAATCTATGATGTCAGTCTCGAACTTCGCGGTGCTGCGCTCCTTGTCCGTATCTTCGCTTCGGAATATAACCGCGCCGTTGTTTTTTCTGGCGAACAAAAAGTTTATTATCGCCATCCTCGCGGTTCCGACATGGCAGAAGCCCGTCGGGCTTGGAGGAATGCGAACTCTCACATTTTTTTCAGTCATGATGAGAATCTTTGAGGGGCTTCCCCGTTAGAAGTCAGGTGTAAAAGATAATTTCTCAAATTATCTTTTACGCACCCAACACGCAAGCGATATGTCATTGGCGTCTCTATTGTTTCGTAGGATTTTTGCATATGTCCAGACTTCTAATTTGGTTCGTGCTCAAGCGCGGTCTCTATGATGATTGTCGCAATTTTTCTCGCACTATTGGGTCTCGCATATGCTCGCGCAGCCAGAGACATCTTATTACGCAGTTCCGGATTATTCATAATGCGCTCAATTTCAGCCAATAAAAGATGCGGTGTCAAGTTTTGCTGTTCGAGAACTACGGATGCGCCCTCGCGAGCATATGAAAACGCATTTTCCGTTTGGTCATGGGAAATATCGCGCGGTATTGGAATCAGTATCGATGGAATCCCCCAGCTCGCAATCTCAAAAATCGTACCGCTTCCGGCCCGAGCTATAATAAGAGAGGAAATGCCGGCCGTCATTCGCATGGCCAGGGTGTTCAGTAAGCCGAATGGACGATAACGATTAATGTTTGGGCTTTTCTCCAGAACCAGGCGAGCTATGCGCGTCGTTTCCTTTAGATTAGCAGTGCCGGTTTGGTGCACGATATTGTATTTAATCGCCAATTCCGGCAGGGCGTCTAACAGAGCATTATTAATCGTGGTTGCGCCTTGCGAGCCGCCGACTGCAAAAATTGTCGGTATTGATTTTTCGAGCTTCAGAAATTCATACCCGCCTTCCCGTGCGGGACTTTCAATCTCCTTTCTTATTGGATGCCCGACACGCGCGATGAAATGACGGACTTTTTCAGGAAATTTGGTTGCCGCATCTGGATGTGCGACCGCGATCCATCGGGCAAATTTTGATGACCACATAGATACTCGTCCTGGCGCAGCGTCTGCATCATATATTATTACCGGAATCAAAAGGATGCGCGCCGCAACAAGCGCGGGGTACGCGGCAAACCCCCCGGTTGAGAAAACAACGTCCGGATAAATCTCAAACATTTTGATTAACGCATTGAGAACACCCCATGCCGTCTTGAACAGGTCAAAAAAATTTAGAACGCTTCGATAGTACCGAATGCGCCCAGAATCGATTCTTTTGTGTATTATGTCGTGTTCAGAAAGTGCGGCGCTGTCGAACGGCGCAGGTCCGAAATAATACAGTTCCGGTTCGATTAACCGTCTTTCTTTTGTGATGTCCTCAAGAGCCTCGGCAACCGCAATAAGGGGATAAAAATGCCCTCCGGTTCCACCGCCTGCAAGTACGATGCGCATTCTGGTATTTTAGCATGCTGGACAGGCACTAGGCACTAGCGCAAAAAGCGTTAGGCGCGAAGAAATCCAAAACACTAATTTCTATATTGCCTTCTGCTTATTTTGCATTGCCTACCGGCTCGCGGTGGAATACCTGGAGACATTCAAGAGAATTCCGGCACTTGCCAGAGAGATAAGCATTGCACTTCCCCCCTGGCTAATGAACGTCAAAGGAATTCCAGTCAAAGGAACAATGCCAAGCATCGAAGCGATATTTATAAATGCCTCTGCGCCAAGGTACGCCGAGATTCCGATAGCCAACAACCCCCCGAATAAATCTGGTACTCGGGATGCGATACTAATTCCACGAAGCGCAAATAATAAGAACAGGCCAACGATTGTGATTCCTCCAGCGAAGCCGAACTCTTCCCCGGCAACAGCGAAAATTGAATCGCCCATTGGCTCCGGCAAGTAAGTGAATTTTTGGACTCCTTGTCCAAATCCGCGTCCTGTTAACCCTCCAGAGCCGATTGCGATTAACGATTGTCTAATCTGGTATCCCTCGACTTGTTGATTTTGCGACGGGTAAACAAACGTCATCACTCTATCTTTTATGTACGGCTTCCAAAACATTAAAATCCCAAGAGCGATGGGAGCAATGCATAAAACTATAAGAATGTGGCGCCATGACGCGCCGGATGCAATATAAACGGCAAATGCTCCCGCGATAACAATGCCCAGAGTTCCGATATCGGGTTGAAGAATTAAAATAGCCGTTGGCAAGACGAGGATTCCTAGAAAACCGCAGAGCCCCCAGTAAAAAGATTGAACGCGAGAATGTATGGCAGTAAAATATGCGGCTGCAAAAATCACAACCCCTATTTTCAGAGTTTCCGCAGGCTGAAACGAGAATCCGAAAAGGTGTATCCAGCGCCTGCCGCCGGCGTATTCAGCCCCTATCTGCGGCAGGAAAACGAGCGTTGTAGCAGCAAGCGCGAGGACATATATGTATGGCGCCAAAGACCTCCATTTTTTATAATTTATCACACTTGTTAAAAAAAGGGCAATTACTCCAAGCCCGACACCCAGCATTAAATGGTTAAACACTACAGAGGATATGTTTGCTGAACCACGCGCCAGTAAACCAAATGCGGCCGAAGAAAATATCAGAACGCCGAGAGTGACCAACGCCAACAAAATAAATGCGAGAGGCCTGTCGATGTGCGCGCCTCTTTTCGTCATATGGACATGAGGGCAATAATGACGCCAGCAAAAGCGAAAACTACGGAAAGAACCCAGTAGCGCATTACCACTTTGTATCCGGGCCACCCGAGCGCTTCGAAGTGATGGTGAAGCGGAGCGATACGAAGCAATTTCCTTCCGAATAATTTTTTCGATGCCAGTTGCGCGATGTTGGAGGCCACGGTTATTGCGAGCAATCCGCCGATAACGGGCAATACAGCTATCCCGACTCCTCCGCCGAGACTGTCAGTCATGAACGCGACAACCGCGAGCGCGAGCGTGAGTCCCATAGTGCCTGTGTCGGACATGTAGAACCGCGCGGGCGGAATATTGAACCATAAAAATGCGAGGAGGCCTCCGACAATCGCCGCGCAGAAAGCCGCGAGATCAATTTGGTGCTGCGCGAAAGCAATGATTGAATATGAAGCGAATACAGAGGCGAACACTCCTCCCGATAAGCCATCTATGCCGTCTATCACTCCGGACGCGTACACTGCGAGCGAGACGAGAACGAACAGGGGAATGATAAGCCACCCTATTTCAAGGGGGGTTCCGAACGGAATGTTAACGGCCGTCACTTCCAGTTTTTGCCAGAACCACCAGCCGATAGAAGAGGAAAGAAATACCACGAGGAAAAGTCGGAAACTAAGCGGCAGTCCCGCTCCCTCGCTTCGTATAACGAGCAAATCATCCAGAAGCCCCGCGATAGCTCCAACTATTAGAGCAGCAAGAGGAATCCACGTTTGGCTACGGCTTAAAAAATCTAGCCTGAATATTTCCGTTGAAGGGAAAAATCGCGTTACTAGAGCGATGCCAACTATAGTTATAACTACTGATAGCCACACAACTACGCCCCCCATTCGCGGCGCGCGTCTCTCGTTTTCGACATGCAATCTGTTGAATTCTTGCGCAGTTGAACCATCAAGAGCATTTTTTCCGGGAGTTTTTTTCCACGCCTTATATTTGTAGAGATAGTGTGAAAGAATCGGCGTAATTGCTATTCCCACAATGAAAGACGCCGTTGCAGGCACAAGAACTCGGACGATATCGGATAGCATAAATCAATAGGTTCTAGGCTCTAGGTTCTAGGGTCTAGAAAAACCACTGTAACCTATAATCTATTCCCTGCGCGCCATTGTACAGAGTTGTCGAGATTAGGCCAACCGTGATAGTTCGGCCCTACTGCATCCCTGGAATCGTTTCCTGTGTTCTTGCAACAAGCCGCTTCATGTCCTCAAAACGGCCGTCGCGCGTAGAACCGAGTATAACTGCTACAACAGGATGATTCGGCGCTACTTCGAATACAATCGCCAGATTCCCGCCGGCGAGGTCGGTTATGCCGGTTTTACCCATTATTAGGCCTGGCAAATCCCCCACCGCCTCATTTGTGTTGAGGGCGGATGTTCTTCCTCGTCCATCGGGCGATGTCAAAATCAGCCCGCTTTCGCTAGTTCCGCTGAACGTGGGGAGATTGGCAGTCGCCGCGTATGAAAACAGTTTCGCCATATCGTTCGCGGAACCGTACGCGCCGGAAAGGGTCGCGCTTAAATCAAGTCCGTTTACGTTTAAAAAATATGTTTGTTCAAGACCAAGTTCGTGCGCGATGCGGTTCATGCGCCAAAGAGCGGCTTCGCCCTCTGGAGCGTTGGTAAATCGTTCACGAATGGGCTTGTCTGCAACAGAGGCAAGAATATCCGCGGCGGAATTTGAGGATGCGACAAGTGTAAAGTCCACGATGTCTTTTACGCGCCATCTTTCGCCCCGTGCAAGGCGCTCGGCGCTGCCCTTCGGCGACGTGTCGTGAGGCATTGTAACAATTGCGTTTTGCGCGAGAGATTCACTGACAGCGAGAATCAAAGCCACCTTTGCGAGCGAGGCAAGCGGAAGCTGAATGTCCGGATTTTTGGAGAAAAGGATTTTGCGACTGGTTAAATCTGTAACTACCGCGCTCTTAGCTGCCAAACCGACATCTCCGAATGTGTCTTCAGCAATTATCACTGCGGCAGATTGTTCAATTGGGCGCGAGTGCGATGGAGAATTATCTTCAAGCGCAACCGCGATGACGCCAAACAGCAACAGAAGCACGGCAAGGCCTGCAAACATTTTTCCATGATGCGAAGAGGCCGCTCTGGCCGAAAGCTCGTGAATCATTGATTTTTCAATCGGAGGCGTTTCCATGCATGCTATGAATCGGACTGTCCACTTGTCTGTTCAAACGCGGACAATTCGCCGAGCATCTTATCATAGTCCGGCAAATCTTTTATGTGTGCGATCCCGAGATGTGCAAGAAGTTCCGCAGTCGGATGATACAGATACTCGCGCGAATCGCCAGGGTTTTCAGTGCGCGTCGCGAGCCCGCGCGCGAGAAGCGTCCGCAGAGTAGTGCTTGTGTTTACCCCGCGGACGTAGTCAATTTGCGCTCGTGTCGATGGTCCGCGATACAAAAGTATCGCGAGGACTTCAAGTCCGGCGTCCCCGATTTCTCTTTCATGCTCTTTCTCGCTTTCGGCGCGGATGGCTGGCGCGCACGCGGGCGAGACAGAGAGCGCGACTTCTTCCCCCGCTATTATAAGCGTTATCCCGCCTCCCTCTTTGTGTTTTGCCAACTCTACAAGCGCAGAATCGAGCCCCTCGTCCGTGCATGAAAGAAGCTTTTTTAATCGGCTCATTGCCATCGGCTCGCCCTCCGCAAACAAAAAAGCTTCGGCCAGCGCCGCCAGTTTGCTGATGTCCGCCCCCGTTTCTTTTTTGTCCTCGTAGTCCATATATTTAAGCTCCAAGCCCCAAATCACAAACAAGCTCCAGTTGATAAGCTAATTAAACGGTTTTCATGCGTTTGAGATTTATTCATTTGAAATTTGTTTGATATTTGGATTTTGAGATTTGGAGCTTATACTTCTCCGTATTTCGGCGCGGCGAGCGATTCCGCCTCCAGAGTAATGTCGCTGAAAATCCTCTCCTGCGTCGCGCTGATTGAGCCGGAGCGGACAAGTTCCAGCATGGCGAGAAAATATACGATAAGCTCGTTCTTGTCCGCGGCCTTAGTAAGCTCGCTGAACTTTGCGCGCACGGCGCCCAAGAGCCGTTTCTCGAGCCGCACGATTACGTCTTCAAGAGCTAAGACCGGCGCCACGAGCGCCTTGGCCGATTTCACGGCGTTCGGCAGGGCGCTAATCATCCGCGTCACCGATTCCAAAATCGATTGCAGGCCTATCTGTCCCGGGGAGAATATTGGCTCAAGCATCGGCGCGCGCCTCGGCAAGATAAGCGGAGCGGTACCCCACGCGCGGCGAAGCAACTTGGCAGATTTGCGGATAATCGCGTAGCGCGCGAGCCGCCACTCAAGCTCCTCCACGCTCTCGCGCTCATCTTCGGACAACTCAATGCCAGGCAAAAGCTGGCGCGATTTAATAAGCAGAAGCGTAGAAGCGACAAGGATAAATTGAGAAGTCTCGCCGAGAGGAAGTTCGGGGAGTTTCTCCACGTATGAAAGATAAGCGTCCGTTACCTCCGCGAGAGAGACATCGGATACGGAAAGCCGCCGCTCCTCTATCAGATTGAACAGAGTTTCGAGCGGTACGCTGAATTTTTCGGTTGAGACGGTGAACGCGGTCATTTTTTGGTTTTTTTGGCGGCGCTTAATCCAAGTTCGCGCAGCTGTTCTTCGGTCAGCGGCTTCGGCGCCTTCATAACTGCGGTTTGGCCGCCGCGCGTCATCGGGAATGCCTGCACTTCGCGCAGATACTTCTCCCCTGTCAGCGCCATCAGAATTCTTTCGATGCCGAGAGCGATGCCTCCGTGCGGAGGAGCGCCATACGCGAGCGCTTTTAGCATGTGGCCTATGCGTTCCTCAATCTCGTCATCGCTGTATCCCATTACTTCGTATACCTTTTTGAGATACTCCGGCTTGTGTTCGCGGATGCTGCCGCCGCCCGTCTCGTAGCCGTTGCATACCAGGTCGTATTGCAAGGTCAGAATTTTCTCTATGTTTTCTTTTTTTATCAGTAGCTCCGCGTGTTCGTCCGCGGTTTTGGAAAACGGGTTGTGAGTGAAGGTCCAAGAATCGTCATTGGTTTTCTCAAAGAACGGAAACTTGTATACCCACGCGTACGCGAGTACCCCTTTTGTCTTATCTTCCTCCGTGCGAAGGTCAAACTT
>CAZSPA010000026.1:0-7602 GCA_964608685.1 uncultured Candidatus Saccharibacteria bacterium | reverse complement strand
GTGGACAGCACGCCGTGAGGTTGCGCAGCCCGCAAGGGCGTGGTGGTTTGAGGCGCCCCCTGGGCACATTGTTTTTCAGTTGGGAAGCCGAACGGCTCATATACTGGTATATGAGCCGTTCACACATATTTTGCTATGATAAAGCCATGGCGTTCTATACTGGAAAAGGCGATGGCGGTACGACGAAGTTATTCGATAGTCCACAAGGAAAACGAGTCTCAAAATCTTCGCCGATTTTTGAGACTCTTGGGATGCTGGACGAGCTAAATACTCTTGTCGGATGGTGCCGTGTTGTTGCTCTGCGGGAACTTAAGTCGGGAGAAAAAAATGCGCACAATATTTTACTTGACGTGCAGGACCACCTTTTCACTTTGCAGGCGGAAGTTGCCGGCGCGCCGAAATCCATTTCACAAAAAAGCGTTGATGCCATGAACGCGCTCATCAATGACATTGAGAAATCTTTGCCCGAAGTAAAATCGTTTCTCGTTCCAGGCGGGACGGAGTTCTCCGCGCGGCTGGACATCGCGCGCGCGGTTTCTCGGCGCGCGGAGCGCCGGCTCGTCCAGCTTCACGAATCGGGAGAGCGCGCGCTCTCCGTCCCGAGCCGCGCGTATGCCAATCGGCTCTCGTCTCTTTTTTACGCATTAGTTCGGCTTGAAAATCACCGGGCTGGCGTTTCTGAACGGCCTCCTGTATATAGAGAGTAATATGGCGCGACCGCGGCTTCCCAAAAGCAAAGAGGAACTCATCTTGTGGTACGAGAGATACCTTTCACCCGTTGCTCTTATCGCCGGCTTTTTGGCCGATAATTATATACTTTTGCGCCGCGTTGACCTTTGGACGAGCAATTTGCTCCTGTTTTTCTATCTGGCCGTTGCATCCACCTGTGTCGTACTCACTAATTTGATTGCCACTGGGCGTTTGCAAAAGCCGTTTTTCATAAAGGCCTCGCCATTTTTGCCTTTCATAGCGCAGTTCGCTTTCGGAGGCCTTTTCAGCGGATACGTCAGTCTTTACAGCAGAAGCGCCGCATACTCCGCAAGCTGGATATTTGTCGTACTCCTCGCCGCGCTTCTTCTCGGCAACGAGCGCTTCACCAGATTTTATTCCAGATTCACGTTCCAAGTCGGAATTCTTTTTACAGTCCTGTTTTCTTTTCTGATATTTTATCTGCCAGTGGTTTTCAAGAGCATCGGACAGGGCATGTTCATTGCGAGCGGCGTGTTGAGTTTGGCACTTACGGCCCTGTTTATGAGGTTTCTCGCGTATCTCATGCCGGAGCATGTGCGGGAGCATCGCACGAAAATCGCCCGCACGATTGCGGCCATCTTTGTGGCGTTTAACGTTCTGTATTTCTCGCACGCGATACCGCCTTTGCCTCTCGCGCTCAAATCGGCCGGCGTGTATCACAATGTCGTAAAAGAGGGTGATGAGTATATTTTGAGCGCGGAGCCCGTGCCATGGTACGAATCATATCTGCGATACAACACGCTTTTCCACAAGACGGCCGGCGAGACCGTGTTCATTTATTCCGCGGTTTTTGCTCCATCGGAGTTTTCAATAACCATTCTTCACGAGTGGGAGTATTACGACCTAAGCGCCAAGTCGTGGGTGAGAACGGCAACGTTCGGCTTTCCGATAACCGGCGGGCGGGACGGCGGATACCGCGGATTCTCATTGCGTGAAAATATAGACGCGGGAAAATGGCGCGTGAACGTAAAAACCGGCAACGGCCTGATTATAGGCCGGGTCTCGTTCACTGTTGAGGATGTTTCTGTTCCAGTTGTGACCGTCGAGAAAAGGGCTTAAAGACGTCTGAAATATTTCCCACTTTGTACACCGATGGCGCTTGACTAGCGGCAGGCATAGCCACAGAATTATATGCGGCTATGCGCAAAGCATTGCTTTGGTTGCGCCCGTCCCGCACCAATTTCGGACTCTCGAAATTAGAGCGGGATTGGGGGGTCGATTTGGTTCGTTTATTAAACTACATTAAACAAAATAATAATTATGCAGAAACTCGCGCGAGTTTTTGGGTACGTCTTTGTCGCTGTGGGAGTTCTCGGTTTCGTGCCGGGGGTTACTACGGCTGACGGACAACTTCTAGGGATTTTTCAGGTGGACGCATTGCATAACGTCGTTCACCTGCTGTCAGGCGTGCTTGCGCTCGTAGCCGCAAGCGGAGCGGGAGCATATGCGCGCCTGTACTTCCAGGTATTCGGCGTAGTGTACGCGCTTGTTACAGTGCTTGGCTTCCTTAGCGGTTCAGTCTTAGGAATGCTAACTAACGGCGCAGACAATGTCTTGCACCTCGTCATTGCCGCAGTTGCGCTTTATGTCGGCTTTGGAAAGAAAGAATCAGCAGGTGGCGGAGCAATGTAGTTTTCATTTTTTTGTGCAGCGCCGCCCCGAGCTCGGGGCGGCGTTTTGCCGTTTCAGTGTTCGCAGTTATGATGCTCTGCGAGTGCGCAGTTTGAAGAGAGCGCCCTCGGATGGCGGCTGTGGTCGCCCCGAATTGATTTTGTCCAAAGACCGCAAGACTTAAGAAAAACCAGGATTGCGGTTACAATCTTTGTGTATATGGGTGAATCTTCTGACAGGACAAACCGCGCGAAGCCCCTGCGAAAAAGCGAGGCCCAGAGAGAAACTAGGGCAATTTACTCTCTTACGGTACAGGATATAAGAGGTAAGGATAAAAGGCGTCGGATACCCAGAAGTCTTGAGCTTGAATCACAGTCTGGATATTTAGATCATTTGAAAAAAACAAATCCTAACCTTGCAGAAAGCGTAGTGTGGGGAGAGAATCTAAGACAGGATATTACGGAAAATGGTGGTCCAGAACTGTACCGTCTATGGGAAAATGCATGGGGAAAAGTTACTGCTAGCATGGCAGATATGGTGGATAAAGCAGAAATTGAGATAGAACAGGCAATAAAGCTGGCACAGGCAAACTCGGGCGGTAAATTAACGATGGATGGTAACAGGGAGGCGAGGGGAATGATATTGCAAATCAAGAGAAAGTTGATTGGGGAAGCAGTCAATCGCATGCTTCAAGATAAAGATATAGTTGATGGTTTCCGCGGGAAGGAAAAGCTATTAGGAAAGTGCATTGCGTATCTCCAACAACACGCCGTCTTTAGGGGCAAAACACACATTTGGCACTATTTACCAAAGTAGATATATGACCGAAGAAATAAATTCCGCAGAATCTCCTCAACAGACAGGTCTGTTGATTGAAACACCTGCTGTCGCAAAGCGAGAGCATACGATTTACGAAGTCTTTGTCGGCGCTGTTGTCATTAAGGGTTTGAACGCGATTCTTGAAATCGTACTCGGCACGCTTCTGCTATTTACTAATGTCGTGGAAGATGCCGTGACAGTTCTTGTGCAGAAAGAACTGATAGAAGACCCGAACAGCTTTGTCGCGACTTACATTCAATCTCTTTTGTCCACGACTCCGCAGGTGCAATCTTTCGGCGCGCTGTATCTTTTGAGCCACGGTGTGGTGAAAGTATTTCTCATGGTCGGACTGCTCCGAAACAAGCTGTGGGCATATCCCGCGACGATAGCCGTTCTCGCGCTGTTCATTACATACCAGATGGTTCGCTATCTGAACACGCATTCAATTTTGCTCGTCTTTTTGTCTGTGTTTGACCTTCTGGTCGCGTGGCTCGTGTGGCACGAATACAAGCGCCTTCAGCAAAAAGTCGTTACAGCACAACGTTACGAGCAATTTTAATGGTAGGATTTCCGTATGGAAGATGAAGAAATACATCAACGGTTAGAGAATTTGGAGAAGAAAATCGACGCCGTGTATATATCGGCAGAAAAAACGCGCAAATATTTTCTGACCGTCATAGTTGTTTCAGTCGTGGCGTTTGTCTTGCCGCTGATAGGGCTTCTTTTCGCCATTCCTTCGTTCCTCTCGACATACAGCGACATCAGCGGCCTCATCCAGTAATGAAATGTTATTATGTATCTATTATCAGACTACTAACCACTAACTATTTATGGTTGATGAACAATCAGTCCAAGAAATTATAAAAGCAACTCACTGGCCGCGAACTATGGCGGCCACGGCTCTCGGCGTTTTGGCGCTATTTTTGCTGGTAGCCACGATAAGCGAGCTGAAGGGCTTGCGATTCATCGGAAGCGGGGTTGCCGCGAGCAATACGATAAGCGTGAGCGGGGAGGGGGAAGTTTTCGCGGTTCCGGACACGGCGACATTTTCTGTAACAGTGCGCGAGAAAGCGAAAGAGGTGAAAGACGCGCAAAACGCGGCCACCAAGAAAAGCAATGACATCATCGCATACTTAAAACAGGGCGGAATAGAGGAAAAAGACATCAAGACCGCAGATTACAGCGTCAATCCGGATTACGAGTGGAAACAGTCCGCGTGTCCGCAGGGCGTCTTCTGCCCGCCCGGTAAACAGGTACTCGTTGGTTTTCAGGTATCGCAGACATTATCTGTAAAAGTGCGCGACACGAAAAAAGCCGGCGATTTGCTCTCCGGAGTGGGTTCGCGCGGAGCCACAGAGGTAAGCGGCCTGTCCTTCACGATTGACGACGAAGATAAGCTAAAAGCGGAGGCGCGCGATGAGGCGATAGCGCAGGCGAAAGATAAGGCGGAGGCGCTTGCGGAATCTCTCGGCGTGTCGCTCGTGCGCGTTGTCGGATTCAGCGAGAGCGGGGGAGGCGGGCCAATCTACTACGCGAAAGCGGCCATGATGGAAGCGGGTCTTGGCGGGGCTTCTGTCGCGCCCGAAATTCCGGTGGGTGAAAACAAAATCGTCTCAAACGTGAACATCGTATACGAGATTCGCTGAAATTGGAGAATTTTCGGTAAATTCCGCATGGATTGCGAATCCATCCTCTTAGCGCTAGAGTGGACCAGTCGTGAAAACAATAAAGGCGCTTACCATAGACCTCAAAAAAGGCGGGTGGCGGAAAAGTCGAGGTTTTGTGATGCGCGACGTTCCGATGCCTGTTTTGGACGAGAAAAAGAATCCCGAAGACGCGCTTTCGGTAATTCTCAAAATGCGGTACGCGGGCGTGTGCGGTTCCGACCGCGGATTATGGTACCGCACCGCGTTTAAAGACATGGTTCAGAGTTCTCTCCAGCGCGAGAAGAAAACAACGCGCATCACGGGACATGAATTTCTGGGCGAAATTGTAGAAATTGGTTCTATGGTGGAGCGTTTGTATTACGACCCTGACGAAAAGAATCCGGCGAAAATCGAGAAGGGAAGTTTAGTTTCCGGCGATTCGCATGTCACCTGCGGGCGATGCTACCAGTGCCGAATCGGCGAAGGCCATGTCTGCTTGAACGAAGCGATCCTCGGCATCTCCATAGACGGTATTTTCGCTGAATATGTGAAAATTCCCGCGAGAAATTTATGGGCGATAGACAAAAGGAGAATTCGCCCCGAAATCGGGTCTATTTTTGACCCGCTGGGAAACGCGGTTCACGCGACGACATGCGTGGATTTTCGCGGACAGCGCGTCGCGGTCTTCGGTTGCGGCCCTGTCGGTCTTTTCTCCATTCTTCTCGCGCGCGACTTCGGCGCGGCAAAGGTCATTGCGATTGACATCAGCAAAGAGAATCTGAAAATGGCGAAAGAATTGGGCGCGCACGAGACAATTCTCATCGAGAAGCCCCGACGACCTGCCGGTGTCGGGGTCCCGACCTCCGACGCTCTGGTTGGGGCAGGCGGAGCGTCGGGACAAAAGGATTGGGAACATAACGCCGAAGTTGTTAAACGCGTTATGAAGCTTACATACGGCAAGGGCGTGGATATTGCAATGGAAATGGCCGGCCCGCCCTCATCGCTCAACAACTGCATCCTCTCCACGCGCCGAGGCGGGCATGTGGTCGCCTTCGGCATAAAGGACGGCGAATTTACGATTCCGAATTTCTCGCGCAATGTTATTGTTCGCGGGCTCACAATTCACGGAATCATCGGACGCCGCATTTTCCGCACGTGGCAAATCGCTCAGCGCGTGCTTTCCGACAAAGCGAACGGCGTACAGGACGCGATTTGGAATGTCATGATGAAACGCGGGAAGGGCACGATTTTGGATTTCAAGAAGTTCACGCCGGAAAAATTTGAGAAAGCGATGAACGAGCACCCCAAGATAATTTTTAGGGTTAATGGGTGATATGCCCAGACACTAAGTTTGCCGTTGCCTCTTATGAACAAGATCACTATAGATAAATTTGCAACAATGAAAAAGAGATCCGAGCGTATCTGGAATTGCTTCGGCGCAAAATTACGGCAAACTTAGTGTACGGGTATGTACGGCAGACTCAAGTCAATTCTTGAATCCGAACTCGCGGCCGCGAAGGAAAACGGCACTTACAAAATTGAGCGCGTTCTTGAATCGGCGCAGGGGCGCGAGATTACCGTTGGCGGAAAAAAGTATCTCAACTTCTGCGCGAATAATTATTTAGGACTTGCGGGAACGGAACTTTTGGAACAAGTGTCGGAACAGGCAGTCAAAAAATGGGGATTCGGGCTCGCGTCCGTGCGGTTTATTTGCGGTACGCAGACAATTCACAAAGAACTTGAAAAGGCCGTCGCGGAGCTCGTAGGAACGGAAGACGCCGTTCTATATTCCTCGTGCTTTATGGCGAATGTCGGGCTTTTTCAGACATTCTTCGGAGAGCAAGACGCAATTATCAGCGACGAACTGAATCACGCATCAATTATTGACGCGGTTCGCCTATGCAAGGCAGAAAGAGCTATTTACAAGCACATGGATATGGAAAATCTAAGGCAAAAATTAGAAGGCACAAGGCAAAAGAGATTACGGGTCATCGCCACGGATGGCGTTTACAGCATGGACGGCGACACCGCGCCTCTCAAAGAAATTTGCGACCTTGCGGATAAATACGACGCGCTTGTGATGGTAGACGACGCCCACGCAGTGGGCGTTATGGGAAAAAACGGAGGCGGGACGCCGGAGCATTGCGGAGTGCAAGGGCGCGTTGACATTGTCACCTCCACTTTCGGTAAAGCGCTCGGCGGCGCGGGCGGAGCTTTCACCGCCACGTACACAGAAGCGGCGGATTATCTGCGGAATCGCTCGCGCACGTATCTATTTTCGAATTCATTGGACACGGCGGTTGCAGGCACATCGCTTTTCGTTATCAATCATCTGAAAAAGCATCCGGAATTCCGCGAGCGTCTGTTGGAGAACACAAAACTTTTCCGCGAGCTTATGAAGAAAAACGGTTTTGCAGTGCCTAATTCTCAGCATCCGATAACGCCTATTATGCTTGGAGACGAAAAGAAGTCGGTTGAAATGGCCAAAGCGCTTTTTGACGAAGGAATTTATGTAATCGGTTTCGCGTTTCCCGTCGTTCCCAAAGGCAAAGCGCGAATCCGCGTTCAAATTTCTGCAGCGCATACAAAAGAGGACATAGAAACAGCAGTTGAGAAATTTACGGAAGTCGGAAAAAAATTCGGGGTAGTGTGAAAAAAGTGGAAGGGGGCCATCGTCTTAGATGCACCCCCCCCTCGCAACCTCCTTTCTTTGCGTTGAAGGAACTATTCTTTTGACCGCCCAGGGGGCACATGGTCCACCCATGAGCCCTCCTTC
>CAZSPA010000025.1:4885-7620 GCA_964608685.1 uncultured Candidatus Saccharibacteria bacterium | reverse complement strand
GGTATGTTTCGACAATCCTCACTGCCTCGTCGACTTTATGCGTGACGAGTTCAATGCCGTGATTATGCTGCAGACCACACCTTATCGAAAACTCCGCCACGGTGCCACGTGTTCCCTTGACCTTCTTGTACATCACCTTCTTGTCCGTGTCTTGCATGATGCCCTCCTAGTAGGTTACTGGCAAATCGCCAGATTGCACTTCTACAACTGCCTCCACCAATGCACTGGTGGTCTGGTCGCGATGATACCCCCCCCCCCGCAAAATTTGCAAATAAATTGTGGTCAGTAAAAAACCGCCTATTTTCGGCTCTTTGAACCTCCTAATCTGAATACATCCGTAATGCTTTTTGGTAGCTCGTCCCTGCGATGTGTCACAAAAATCAAACTGGCGTTGTGGTGTTTTTCGATTGAATCGACAGCTTTCAGAACTCGGTCGCGGTTTTTGACATCGAGCCCCTGGCAGGGTTCATCTAACACGAGAAGCGCCGGGCTTTTCACAAGCGCCCGCGCTAGAAGCGCCAATCTCTGCTCCCCTTCTGAAATTTCCTCGAACGGCGCTTCCGCGCGATTGTGGAGGTTAAACCTCCTTAGCCACGAGAGAGCGATTTTGCGCTGGCGCAAGTTGCACTTTTTATACAGACCGATTGAGTCGAAAAATCCTGAACAGACAACATTAAGACACGAGGCACCGGTTGGATAATAAATTTGCAGTTCCGGCGCGACCCAGCCGATTTTTTTCTTAATTTCCCAGATGCTCTCTCCCGTGCCTCGGCGTTTGCCGAAAATTGTTATGTTGTTGGCGTACGCCTGCGGATTGTCCCCAATAATTAAACTCAAGAGCGTAGTCTTGCCAGCGCCATTCGGCCCCAAGAGCGCCCATTTCTCGTTTTCCCGAACTGTCCAGTTGATTCCGCGAAGCACCGGGATTTTATTGTATGAGACATTCACATTTTTCATCTGCACCAGTATTCGACTCCCCTTTCCGACTTTACGGTTTTTAGCACGCAGAGAGAAGGTCTGACCTTCTTTTCTCGTGAAGAAGGTCAGACCTTCCTTTCCTGAGATTGAAATTTCGTGGTTGTCGCTGATGCGGAGAACATTCGTTATGCCAGTGGGGATTAGGTCGCGATTCGTCCCTGCGATTATGACGCGCATTTTGCCACGCATCATAGATTTGAGATTTCGCGCCAACCGCGCGCGGAAACTCTCGTCGAGTCCCTCAAATGGATTGTCGAGAATCAGAAGCCGAGGATTCTGAAGAAGTGCCCGCGCAATTCCCAACTTGCGCCGTTCCCCGTTGGAGAGTTCAATAATGGTACGATTCAACAGCGGCTTCAATCCAAACATACGGATAATTTCCCGACGTTTGGCCAAAAACCCCAAATCCCGATACTTCATTCTGGAATGAAGTATCGGGATTTCAACGACGAACGGGTTCACGTGTTGTATGCCGCGTTCCGAAAGAAAGTCAGAGACCGTCGGCGCTCCTTCGCTCAATCCTGTATTCCAACGGTCCTGGAGATACACCTCTTCCCCGAGAACCACCCTCTGTTCATCAAATGAGACGTAGGTAATTTGTTCGTGCGCCGCTTCTCCATTTTTCAAAAAATTATACGCGATTGTTCCCTTGACTATTGGAAGCGCCCCAGACAGCACTTTCATCAGCGCGGACTTCCCGGAACCGTTGGGTCCAATCACCGCCCACTGCTGGTCGCCACGTATCTCCCAGTTCAGGCCCTCAAACAAGACCTTCTCGTGCAAGCGGATTGAGACATTCTCGAGAGATATGAATGGTTTGGATTTTCGCATAGTCGCAGAGCGCGACGGCTATTTTCGCGCGGCGAGCGCGAATCGGTCGAAGTAGGGCTCTAGATCCTTGAGCGCGGAGCCGTAGAGAGCGCCGCCGGAAACCGCATCGCAGAAAACCTCCCGCGCGCGCGCGATTTCCCGCAACCGGCCCCTCCAGCGCGGGTCTGCAAGCGTGAGGTCGAAGAGCTCGAGCGCGCGGTCGCGCGCGGCGATAAATCGGCTCTCGTTTGTCTTTTCTGTTTTCCTAGCGCGATGCACTTCGCTGCCGATATTGCCAAGCTGCTCCGAGAGCGAGAGGGTCTGCCATCTGCCACCAGCTAATGACTCGTGTTGAAACGCCATATGAAATGTCAGTCGGCTATCAGCTCGCTCACAACGCGTTTGATTTTCTCCCGCGTCGCTTCATCATCGACGCCGCGCGTGCGATTGCCGAACGCGGGCTTGAGGTTTATCATCGAATCGAATTCTATAAATGCGTCTCCCTTTTCGGCAGGATAGAGATTGATTCCCCAAATGTTCTCTCGCGACGACCCTTCTTTCTCGATGAGTTCGGCTTCGGCGTCGGCATGCAGTTCGGCACCGAGCGCGAGTATTCCCTGATTCACATCGACCGCCGCCTTCACGAGGTCGCCGAAGCGTTCATCCGCTATTTTTTGCAATTCAGTTCTCGAAATTCTGTCCTTAACGATGCGTATCGCCATAACCCAACAATACTATGAAAGTATGTTTCCATGAAGCCAGCCCTCGCAGCAAGCTGCGAGGTATCTGGGCTGGCTTGCTGGCAATGTGTCGGCTCCGCCGACACGCATCAATCTTGCCGGCTTCATCTCCGCAGCAAGCTGCGGAGTTTTCGCCGGCAACTCCAGATAAAACAGAGATGTTCGGAAACCTACTTTCTATTTTTCACGACTTCTTCCAATTCTCCG
>CAZSPA010000025.1:0-4875 GCA_964608685.1 uncultured Candidatus Saccharibacteria bacterium | reverse complement strand
AATGCTGTCCTTAACAATGCGTATCGCCATAGCCGACTAATGATAGCAAAATACGCGCCAGTGCAAATAGCTAGAAAAAGATTCGGCCAGAGCAGATTCAAAGCGCACCGAGGGCATGGTTTTTGACGGTTTGAGCCATTCCTCCGTCAAAACACCGTGGCCTCGGTGCGCAAGATTCTTATGCTGATTTCTTCCAATTCTCCGGGCGGAGCGAGCGAACCGCGGCGCCCGTCTGCCACATTTCCGATTCGTGAATTTCTTTTAGTTCGGCGTCGAGCTTTTGTTTGTAGTCGGGTCGGCTGTTGGCCTTTAGCGTTATGCGCGCTTCGTTGCCGGTTTTAACGCTCTTGTACAAATCCTTAAATACGGGTTCCACGGCTTTCCTAAATTTGTGCCGCCAGTCCAGAGCTCCACGCTGGGCCGTCGTTGAGCAATTGGCGTACATCCAGTCCATTCCGTTTTCTCCGACGAGGCGGATTAAGCTCTGCGTAAGCTCCTCGACTGTTTCGTTAAATGCTTCGCTGGGGCTGTGCTTGTGCTTCCGCAGTTCGTTGTACTGCGCTTCCATCACGCCCGCGAGAGCGCCCATTAGAATTCCGCGCTCGCCAGTGAGGTCGCTGTAGACTTCGTTCTTAAATGTCGTCGGAAAAAGATATCCTGCGCCGAGCGCAATCCCTAACGCGAGCGCGCGTTCCTTCGCGCGCCCTGTCGCATCTTGTTCCACCGCATAACTTGCGTTGATTCCGCTTCCGTTCAGGAAATTAATCCGCACGCTCCTGCCCGACCCTTTGGGCGCCACGAGTATCACATCCACATCTTTCGGCGGAACGATGCCGGTCTGCTTGTTGAAAACAATCCCGAAGCCGTGGGAAAAGTAGAGCGCATCTCCTTTTTTGAGACAAGGTTTAATCTTCGGCCAAGTCATCATCTGCCCCGCGTCCGACACTAGATACTGCACTACAGTGGCGAGCTTGGTCGCGTCTTCAAGCGAGAAAAGGGTTTTGCCGGGGACCCAGCCGTCCTTCACTGCTTTGTCGTAGCTCGGACTCCCCGATTTTTGGCCGATGATGACATTTATGCCGTTGTCGCGCATATTTAGCGACTGGGCAGGCCCCTGCACGCCGTAGCCCAAGACCGCGACAATTTCGTTTTTCAAAATTTTCCGCGCATAATCTAGCGAGAATTCATCGCGCGTTACCACATCCTCAATCACCCCTCCGAAATTTATTTTTGTCATACCCGTACATTAAATTTGCCGTAATTTTTTGCCGTAGTAATTACAGATACTATTAATATTTGTTCCTTCATTGCAAGCGTGAAACTTCGCGGTTCTTTTCATAAGAGGCAACGGCAAATTTAGTGTCCGGGCATAATAGATTTTCTTAAGGCAGCATTATAGCGTGAAAGCGCGTTTTGTAGAAATTTCAGCTACTTTTTATAATTTCAATCTTCCGCTCCATGCTCTTTGGAAAGTCTACGTATATGCCGACGCGGTATTCCTTTTCGTCTGGATGCACGCGTCTGGCTTCAACATGTTCCGCCGGATAGTAAGGAAGCTGTCCAATAGATTTAAAAATATTCTCGAAAATGTCAAAACAAAAAGTCTTCTCGTTCCACACATAAATGTCCAAGTCGCGGATTAACAGCAGAAGCAGTACGGCGGAACTTGAAATTACAACGGTTACAATGTCAAAAAATAATTCCCCCGTACGAAGGCCATAGAGCGAGAAAATGAACGAAAAAGCTAACGCCCAAAGAATAATCCACTGGAACGCTGATAAGCATTTAGTGCCGAGGACAGTGAGCTGCTGTCTTGATTCTATAATTGAATCCATATTGCCTCTAATAACACCGTGCAATGTATCAAAGTACTTATTATATGGAAGCTCTATCATAAAAGTTTCAACATCCTTGAATTTGTCGTTGGTAGATTGCGCATAGTCAATTATTTCAAAGTCGAAGGCATGTCTTATGAATGCATCTACCAGCAAAGCGAGTTTGTCTGCAAATTGTCTGTCATAAATTACAACATTTTGGTGCAGGGAAATCCACCCTGCGGCTTCAGATGCTAATACGTCTTTCACTTTATTGTAATCGGTTGTGGTTACGACGATATAAAAACCGGCAATTATGCCGAATAAAAACGCCACGACTGTTAGAACTGTATTTCCTAACTCCGCGGGTATAAAAGCGCGAGGGACGATAAACAAAAGCCCCGTAAATACTGCTACCGATATTAAAAAGATATTTCGCGTACCCATGGCGTAAATATCGATGCTAATTATCAAAACTGTCCGTAACCGCCCCCTGGCTTGCAGACGATACCAATTTTATATATTTTCGCAACACCCCGCGCTTATATTTGGGCTGTGGCTGTTTCCACTCCCGCCTGCGGCGCACCAACTCTTCTTCCGACAATTCGACATCGAGAGTTTTTTTCTCGGCGTCAACCGCGATTATGTCGCCGTTTTTTAGAAGCCCAATCGTCCCGCCGACATACGCCTCGGGCGCGACATGCCCGATGACGAGGCCGTATGAACCGCCTGAAAATCTGCCGTCTGTGATGAGAGCGACAGACTGGCCAAGTCCCTGGCCGATAATCGCGGAAGTGACGGCAAGCATCTCGCGCATGCCGGGACCGCCTTTTGGCCCCTCGTTTCTGATTACGATTGTGTCTCCCGCAACTATTTTGCCGGAATTAAGGGCATCGAACGCTTCCTCTTCGCTTTCATATACTTTGGCCGGCCCCCGGTGCGTGAGCTTTTTGATGCCCTTAATTTTCGCGACCCCGCCTCCGGGAGCCAAATTGCCGTGCATCACGACAATCGGCCCGCGCGCCATAACCGGGTTCTTGATGTCGTGAATTACGGGCGTAATTGAACGCGCCTTTTTGGCGCGTTTCAGATTCTCTGCAACGGTCTTTCCTGTCACTGTGATGCAATCGCCGTTGATAAGCCCTGCGTCGAGCAATTCGCGCATCACGGCGGGAACCCCTCCTGCCTTGTGCAAATTTACCGTCAGATATTTTCCGCCCGGCTTCATATCCGCGAGAAGCGGGGTGCGGTTGGAAATTCGATTGAAATCTTCCATTCCGAGTTCGACTCCTGCCGAGCTTGCCATAGCAAGAAGATGCAAAACGGCGTTCGTCGAGCCGCCGATGGCCATCACGACAGTAATTGCATTTTCAAACGCCTTTTTCGTCATTATGTCGCGGGGTTTCAAACCGCGCTTGATGAGTTCGGCAACCTGCTTTCACGCCCTAGCCCATTCATCTCGTTTTTCTTTGTTGTTTGCAGGCGTCGTCGAGCCGTCGGGGCGTGACATCCCCATCGCTTCGATTGCGGACGACATCGTGTTGGCGGTATACATTCCACCGCACGAGCCGGGGCCGGGGCACGCCTTGCATTCGATTGCTTTCAATTCTTTGGCATCGATTTTCTTCGCTTGATACTGCCCGACCGCTTCGAAAATGCTCACGATATCGACATCCTTCCCATGGAGACGCCCGGGCATAATCGTTCCGCCGTAAACGAAAATGCTCGGAGTATTCACGCGCGCGATTGCCATCAAACAACCGGGCATATTTTTGTCGCATCCGCCGATTGCGACAATCCCGTCGAAACGCTCCGCACCTGCGACGACCTCGATAGAATCGGCGATGACTTCTCGGCTGACGAGAGAATATTTCATTCCCTCGTGTCCCATCGCGATGCCGTCGGAAACCGTTATCGTGCCGAAGGTTTGCGGGACGGCTCCTGCCTTGCGCGCCCCCGCGTAGACCGCGAGTGCGAGTTTGTCTATGTGCATGTTGCAAGGCGTCACCTCGCTCCAAGTGCTTGCGATTCCGATTATCGGCTTTTCGAAATCCTTATCCTTAAAACCAGTCGCCCGGAGCATCGCGCGGTTCGGAGCGCGCGCGTCGCCTTCGGTCATAACTGTGCTTCGTGGCTTGAGAGAAGACATAGTTTTTTGAGTATAGAGCGAGTTATGTGGCTGTGCAAGGCGGAGCTCATATAAAAAGCAAGCCGTCCTCCAACGACTTGCGCTGTGAGGACGGTGGCATTAAGCAACATACTTAATGCGTGGAACTTCGATACCATTCAACTCGAGGGTTATTTGTCGCGCCATGAGGAATGCATAAGCGCACGAGAGAACAATCTTGTCATCCATGCGTAATGCTTCAAGTTTGTTCAATCGGTCGAGTTGATCAGAAATGCCCGGGCCAAAAAACGCCCAGTGTTTTGCCATCTCGCCTATGTGCTTGTCTCCTGCGAGCTGGTTCTGAGCAACTGTCGTTGCCGAATCAACGGAGTGAAGAAGTTGATGTGCAGCTTTTATCGTCTGCTTCTCCTCCTCTCTTCCGCCACTCAGCATGGCGAATATAATGATCTGCGTGAGTTGCATGGAGATGCCACGATACCGCATCTCGATTATTGCCCCTATACCTACTCCGGGGTCTTCCGGTGAAAACTTCATCTTTGTTCTCCTTTTCGGCAGAAGCGCCTTCGCATAGACTACCCCCCCCCCGTAAAAAAGCAAGGTTGCTTTGTGTCGGCGCGTTTCCCTGCTACAGTGTCTGCGGGGAGCTGGAGATTGCCGGCTGAGAGTTCCGACCCATATGAAGACAGTTCGTGTCGGAAGACCCATTGAACCTGTCGGGGTAATGCCCGCGGAGGGAATAATATGAAAAATACACAGCCTCCATCTTGGGGGATAGAGCCGGTTCCGCTTCAACATCAAACGCTAGGTTTTTTTGATTTCCTCGTCCTTTGGGGAAACTTGGGCATCGGACTTCTCGTCCTTTTGGCGGGAAGTTTTCTCGTTCCCGGATTAAGTTTTTCGGAAGCCACGGGAGCAATCGTTATCGGCTCGCTC
>CAZSPA010000024.1:0-7837 GCA_964608685.1 uncultured Candidatus Saccharibacteria bacterium | reverse complement strand
ACGCGTACGCGAGTACCCCTTTTGTCTTATCTTCCTCCGTGCGAAGGTCAAACTTGTCGGAACCGAACTTCTCCATCGCCTCGGCGTACGTGAAGCGCGGGAACGGCTTTTGTTTTATGGTAAAACCCATCCCCTCGCTTGCTGAAACCATCATTTCCTCAACGAGCGACATGACATCGTTTTGCTCCACGAAAGACATTTCAATGTCTATCTGCGAATGCTCGAATCCACGGTCTGCTCGTAGGTCTTCATCGCGCACGGCGCGCGCTATCTGGAAGTATCTTTCAAACCCAGCAACCATTAGAAGCTGTTTGTACTGCTGTGGCGATTGCGGGAGAGCATAGAAATTCCCGGGATGCAATCGAGACGGAACGACGAAATCTCGCGAACCCTCCGGAGTGGATTCCGTTAAAAGAGGAGTTTCGATTTCGGTAAATGATTTGCTGAAAAGAAATTCCCGAACTCTTCGGACGAACTCGCTTCTCATGCGGATGTTTTTCTGCATGCGCGCGCTCCGCAGGTCAATGTATCGGTACTCCAGGCGCGCTTCTTCGCTTATTCCCGACGTGTCTGCGGTAACATCAAACGGAGGCGTTTCGGCAGTATTAAGAGTCGTGATGCTTTCTATGCGCAATTCCAAGTCGCCATTTTCTTTTCCCTGCTGGACATTCTTCTCGCTTCGCTTTATGACTTCTCCGGTTACCGCGACCACGTACTCGGGGCGAATCACTTTTGCTTCTTCCATGGCACCCGAGGCCGGCAATACGACTCCCTGAATCGTCCCGCTTGCGTCGCGAAAATCAAAGAAAACCAGCTTGCCCTGATTGCGGCGCACCGAAACCCATCCGGCGATGGCTACTGTCTGGCCGATTTTTTGTCTCAAGTCTTTTATCATCACGCGGTTTTTCATACCGTGTCTCTTATCTCATAACTCATACCTCTTGCATTAACACCCCGATTTTTTGCCTGACGACTTTCATCTTTGCTTCTGCCAGTGTACGAGCTTTATCCGCGCCGTCTTTGAGAATTCGAATTACATCCGCGTCACTCAAGGATTCCCGTCGTTCGCGCATCGGCGCCGCGAGCGCCACAATGTCGTCCGCTAGCGCCTCTTTTACCACTTTGTACTTTCCCTTGTTCGCTTTGTACAACGATGCGATTTCTGTTTCGTCTTTAACAAGCCGATGTATCGCGTAGACATTCTCCGGACTCTCCCCTTTTGAATCTGTGATTATGCTCATCACGGCCTTGCGTATTTCATCTTTTGCTCCGAAAAGCGGAATGGTGTTTCCGTAGCTCTTGCTCATTTTTCTGCCATCTGTGCCGGGAACCGTCGCCGAGTCGCGGAGAATCTTTTCTTTCGGTTCTTTGAACGTGGGGCCGTAAGCATTATTAAATTTTGCCGCGGCCTCGCGCGCGTATTCCACATGCTGTTTTTGGTCGGTTCCAACGGGCACGATGTCGGTATCATAAAGCAAAATGTCGGCCGCCATTAACATAGGATACGCAAAAAGGCCTGCGTTTGCTTCGAGCCCCTGCGCAATCTTGTCCTTATACGCGTGAGCCAATCCAAGAAAAGAAACTGTTACAAGACACTGGAAAATCCACGCTAATTCCATGTGTTCAGGCATGTCGGATTGTTTAAACACGATGACTTTTTGAGGGTCGGTTCCGGCCGCAAGATAATCGCGGACGATGCCCAGAATATTCGACCGCAGTTCCACCCCATTCTTTATTGTTGTGAGCGCGTGATAATCGGCGACCATCAGCATGCTGTCGTACTGGCGCGACAAATCGATAAATGGCTTCAAAGCCCCGAAGTAATTTCCCAAGTGAAGCGCGCCAGTGGGTTGAATGCCTGTCAAAAGCCTCTGTTTACCCCGTATCATACTCAGCGAATTTCGCCACAGCTAGGTTGATAATAGCGGCAAGAATTAGAAAAGAACTGTAGAAAAGGGGCTGCGAGAGTATTGGTTCGGGGCATTTGGACATAATAACAGAAAAGTAACAGCTAGCACTCATTTTCCCTCAATTTTTTGCTCTGTTGCAACATTGACGAAAGCGGGTAAAATAGATGTATTATATGTGTGGAATATTTGGCTACATCGGTACAGAGAAAAATGCAACAGAAACCGTGTTAGAAGGTCTAAAACGTTTGGATTATCGCGGATATGACAGCTGGGGCATCGGCATTTGCGATAATTTTTCTATACATGTAGAGAAACATGCTGGCAAAATTGGCGAGGCAACGGTACGCCTTTCCTCCGGTCGCGTTGGCATTGGACACACGAGATGGGCCACTCACGGCGCTGTCACGGATATTAACGCGCATCCGCATTTTGCAAGCGACAGAAGTTTTATTCTTGCGCACAACGGCATTACAGAGAACTACGAAGAATTAAAAGCGGAATTGCTGAAAAAGGGGCATGCGTTTATCTCTCAAACTGATACCGAGGTGATTGTTCGCCTAATTGAGGAAATACGGAAAAAGGAAAAGAATTTGGTTAAGGCGGTATCAAAAGCATTTTTACGGCTAGAAGGCAGGAATACTATCATCATCCTTACAAAGGCGGGTGGCATGATAGCTGTGCGCAACGGCTCCCCCCTTGTTCTCGGAACTGACTCAAAAGAAAAAGAAATTTATCTATCATCGGACACGCTTTCTTTCGCGCCCTTTGTGAAAAAGGTTTTGGTTTTGGACAACGGCCAGATGGTAATTTGCGAGAAAGAGGGCATTCAGCTAAAAGATGTAAAGAGCGGTCGCACAATCCCCCGCCGATTTGAAAAGAATACTATTACAGACACTCTGGTCGACAAGGGCAAATTCAAACACTTCATGCAGAAGGAAATTTACGACACTCCTTCTGTCATAAACAGAATTATCGAAGCTGATACCGTACAGCTCGAGAAATTAGTTCAGGCCATAAAAAAGGCGAAACGTGTTTTCACGCTCGGTTCGGGTACGGCTGGCGTATCCGCCGCCCAAATCGCGTTTTATCTGCGCACATACGCGCGTGTCCCGGCAATCGCGCTGGTGGGCGCGGAAGCGAAGGAATATTATCCTTTGTTCAACAAACACGACTTAATCATTGCCCCGTCTCAAAGCGGAGAAACGGCGGACGTATTGGAAGTGTTGGATGTTGCTAAATCAAAAGGTGTCGCAATCGCATCTCACGTGAATATGGCGGGCTCAATGATGACAAGGATGTCGGATTTCAGATTTATGGCGCTTGCAGGCCCGGAGATATGCGTCATGTCCACGAAAGTATTCACGGCGCAAATTGCCTGGGGGTATCTGCTTTCAAAATGCGTTGCTGGGCAATTAAACCAAGCGGTGAGAAATTTGCGGGCTCTTTCTGCGCAGATGAAACGATATCTAAATGATAAAAAGACGCATATAGAAATTAAGCGTGTTGCGGGACGGCTGGCAAAGTCAAAAAGCATTTATCTTTTGAGCCAGGGCCAGAACCTGCAAATTATTCGCGAGGGAATGGTGAAAATGATTGAAGGGGCTTATTCGCATGCGCATGCATTTCTTGCGGGCGACTTGAAGCATTACGCAATTACGCTCATGGAAAAAGGCGTGCCGACAGTTTTCGTATTCTCCAATGATTCGCTGAAAAGAAGTTTGATGAACGCCGTGAATGAGGTGCAGGCGCGAGGCGCCGATGTCATCGGCATCGGGCCTCTAAATCATAAAAGCTTTAAGGAGTACCTGCACGTTCCGGATACAGGAGAAACGAGCGCGATAATGAACATTATCACGCTGCAACTGCTCGCCTACTATATGGCGGTCGAATTGAAACACAATATTGACAAGCCGAGAAATATAGCGAAAAGCGTTACAGTAAGTTAAGCATTCTGAAATGAGTGGAAGGATGGGATACTGTACCATTCTTTGACCCCTGTCACAGAATGGTACAGAGACGTCTTGGATATTAATGACATCACAAGTCAATCTTCGGGAAATTAGTTTGCGACCGGAAGCTCCACAATAAACCGAGAACCCTTGTCCTTGCCTTCAGACTCGGCCCATATTTTGCCTCCATGCGCCTCGACAATCGCTTTTGCGATATACAGGCCGTAACCGGTTGAATGAACGTTAACTTTTACAGCATTTGTCCCTCTGCCTCCTTCTGTAAATAGATGCCGCATATCTTCGGGAGTAATGCCGACGCCCGTGTCAGAAACCGTGAGTCGAATCGCCCTTGGCAGGGATTCGAGGCCGACTGTTATTTCCCCGTGCGGCGTGTACTTGATGGAATTATCTATTATGTTTCGTATGACATGGCGGCGAATTTTCTCTTCGTCGCCGACAATGGCGCACTTCTCTCCTGCGAGCTTGTTAAAACTCATTGTGATATTTTTCTCCCGCGCGGACGGTTGCAGGTCTGAAACGATATCTTGCGTCGCTACGCACAAGTCAAATGGTTTATTTGTGTAAGTAACAGTTCCCTTCTTTAGATTGGAAGCGTCTAAGATATTCATTATTGTGTCGACTCCCTTGCGGGTATCTTGGAGTGCGCTTTCGCTCATTGTCTTGAGCGGCGCGGGTACTTCACCGTAGTCACCCGATGTAATTGACGAAAATCCTGCCTCGTTCTTTGTGAGATACCCCTTAATTTCGTGGCTGATGAAATGCAGAAGTCCCTCTTGCTGTTTGTTAACCACCTCCAATTCCTGCTCCTGTTTCTGAATAAGCTCCCGTTGGTGAATTTCCCTCTCCGAAACCCTGAATAGTAAAAAGCCGAGCGTAAGAACGACGGCAAAGCTCATGGATGCCAAGAGAAATCCGGTTACATTCTGAACAAAGAAAAATTGCGTACCGGCGAGCAGAAGAAACACGTAGAAAAGAACCCTGACCCCAGCCTCGCCTAGTTTGAATGTGCCGAAATTCGCGATTGCGGCCGTCAGCATAAGCACGAAAATCGGGAGAGAAAATAACGCATAAAGATTTATCTCGTAGACATAGGTGGTATTCGCGATATATTCGCTACCGCCGAATATTCCCATGAATAGGAACACGGAGAAGGCGATGAGCGCGACGCGTACCTGTTCGCTTCTGTTGTTTCGAGTCGCGATGATTCGCGCCACACCCAATATCAGAGTGGCGAAAATGACAGCGGCTTCAACCAGTAATTTATAATTCTCAAGAAAGCGATTATTGAGCATTTCGCACTGCGGTTGGTTGAACTCAAGAACCGATTGCCCCAGAATAGTGAGCGCAAACGGTATGCCCGCGACAAGAATAAGCGTTGGGTTAAACCACCTCGGCAATGTCTCCGGAAATAAGTCTGCGTACACGAATGCGAACAAAAGGAGGAAAAATGAAATCTCAATTAGATCAAGGGGCGCCCAGAGAGCCGCGACAAGATAGTATGAATCAGCAGTCCAAACGACCAAGTCTCCGATAAGCCATGCGGCGAAAACGAGCGAAAAACAGAAAAAGAGCCCCGCCTTTAGGCGGCTTTCGGCCCGCAGGTAGGCAAAGAGACCCAAGATCAAGGTGGCGACCGCGGGAATCAGGTGCGAATACAGGGCGAGGTCCCTGTATGCATCTGTAGTAGCGAAGCAAGTGTTGACATCCATAATTAATTGCCGATTAACCGCTCTATCTTTTTAGGATAGGCATCCCATAATTTCCGGCCTTCTTTATTCCTAGGAACAAGTCGCAGGATGAGTGGTTTCAATCCGAACGTAGTCGTCACATTTTGGAACGCGGGCATCATTGTATCGCATATAAATTTCTGCTCGCTCGCAGTCGGCTCAAAATATTCAAATAGTATCGCGTCGCGTATAAATAGCGTAAGAAATTCCTCGTAGTATTTCCCGGCAAATCCGCCCAGGGACCGAAACCATAAAGTGGCGTCAAAACAGTGGGCGTCTATATTCAAGCGCGTCATCTTTCCGAGAAGCTTATGGTGGAAATCAATCAGCGATTCTCCTGATTTGCACTTGACGGCGGAGAGCGGTTTTCCCGTGTACGCGTTGAAATCCACGATATTGCGGCACTTCACATTGTCTCTCCCGTCTATGCCCGTGTGCTGATAAATCGGCATTTTTCCCAGTGCGCGCTTGTATGGATTTCCCGCGCTTACAAACTTATCGCCGTAATATTCCATGATTATCGGCGTTAATCTCATGTGTTTCGCAACGCGCAAAAATCGGAGAATCTCATGGGTCGGCGTGGCTACTTGCCTGAAGAGAACCGCGCGCGGCGAATCGAATTTGGCAATTATAACTCGCGCTTCCGGGTTCATCCTCTCCCAGACCCGCTTTTTTAATTCCAAATCTTTTTTGCGATTCATTAGCGCGTTTCTGGCTTCGCTCTGCAGCGTGAAAATGTGGTCCGTTGTTTCCACGATTTTTCCCATATGCATGAGGGTTTGCAGCTGGTTTAGAAAAGTAGCGGTGGCAGAAGTCATAAAAAAATAATTACTGCGCGAATAACGGCCCTGAACATTCCACTTCGGCCTGCGAGGAGCATGGTATTTCTTTGCAAACTGTGTTCCCGTACGCGCAGATATTGGAACAGGCATTATCAACGCATGTTCCAAACGCGCCTGCGGGTATGCCGTAAAGACTGTACATAGCAAAGTTGTTTGGAGGGCAATCCCCCGAGGAACAATCTCGCGCATAGCACTCTTGTACTGCCGCGTTGCAGGGCGTTTCAATAAGAAAATCGTAGTTTTTAGCGAAGAAATACCTATAAAAACTCGCGAATATCGCGATTGCTACCAACGCGAGCAAAATCCAATGTAGCGGAAATTGCCCCTCTGCGCTGCCTTTTTGAGACGGGTCCACGTCCTACAGTATACAATAACGCCGCATCCATGGCGTACCGCATGTGTTCACAATTAGAAGACTCCAAGCCCGATAAGGGCCGGTTTTAGCGCTGTGTTCCAAAGGTATTGAGCGGCAACTATTATAACCGTTAACCGGAGGGTCCAATACGCATTTGAAAAAATAACGCTGGACCAGAATATCCTCCAGTCTCTTTTGGAGAGACCGTTGTACAAATGTGCTCCGCGGCGAAAATATACGGTGGTAACAAAAGGGTCGGCCAGTATTGAAAGCGCGAAAAACATCGGTATATCGCCGAATTTGGTAATTCGCAAAATATAGCGCATAAACCATCCCGCGCTCGCCTCTTTCTCCCTCAATTCCTCTAGCGTTTCGAGCCCCAGCCAATCCTTTTTTGCCCAATCATAAAATCGTATGTATGAGTAGCACGCGAGCGCGGACAAAGGCGACATGATAAGGAAGGCGTAAACTGAACCATAAAAAGGCCCCCATGCCTCCGTAGATTTTATGACGACAACTCCGTATAAAAGCCAATCAAAAAGGAATTCCTCGATACGCTTGCCCGTGTAGCCGATAGCGATAATCCCAATCCGTTCCTTGTGGCGGATAAACCAATTTCGTATCCCGATTCCCCACTCTGTCGCTTTTGCGAGCATTTGATAAAAGAATACCACGAGATATGCACAGAAATCAGGGTATGCGGCTCCGCTTTATGCGGCGCGTACTATACTGAACGGCATGAGCGAGAACACCCTTGCCAGTTTTAAGCGGTGTTGCTTTGCTGTTGCGACGGCCTTATTGCTCGCGCCGTTTTCTTTTGCGCTCGGCGACGCTGTTGCCGCGCCGTGCCCGTTTTTGTGGGAGAAAAATCTTAAAGTCGAAAGTACCGGCGCGGATGTATTGGCATTGCAGAAATTCTTGAATTCCAATGTGGATACCCAAATTTCGGACAGAGGCGCTGGCTCGCCCGGCAATGAATCAAGTTTTTTCGGAGCTAAAACAAAGCTGGCGGTTATTAAGTTCCAGGAGAAAT
>CAZSPA010000023.1:0-7915 GCA_964608685.1 uncultured Candidatus Saccharibacteria bacterium | reverse complement strand
AGGCGGGGATTGAGAAGGTTATTCTTATGAGGAATTCGGTAACTCCATACATTGAACAAGGTCTCAAAGATGCCGGATATTCAGGAGAGATTTTATGGTTTGAAGACGCGCTATCGGCGTTCAATGCCCTTCCTCACTTGACTGCCAAAGGCGACATCGTGCTTCTTCAGAACGATTGGCCAGACCAGTATGCATAGCCTCACTTGGGGGTGAAACCCCCAAGTGGGCGCGACTTTCGCGAAGTTGGATAACAGACTTGCAAAGTTCAAGGATCCCACCGAATTGACTTATAGCATCCGACCGGGTGCTATAAGTCAATTCTATTTACTAAGACATTCCTCAACCTCGCTCATTTTGTTAAATTGCGTACAATGACGATATGAGAAGTGTCGCGGTTGTTTTCGGGGGTAAAAGCGTAGAACATGATGTTTCCATAATTACCGCCCATTTTCCTATTATCGAGGCGTTGCTCGCCTCCGCGAAATTTGATGTCTGGCCCGTCTACATTGCAAAAGACGGGTCTTGGTATTCGAACAAAAAGATGAATGACCTTGCCTTTTTTAAGCAAGATGATTTGGAATCGCAGCTCGCGCGCGAAAAGAAATTACAGCTCTCCTTTGACAAAGGGCTTTCTCTTGTGTGGCCGGGGATAATCTCCAAGACCGTCAAGATAGACGGTGTCTTTCCCGCGATGCACGGGACATACGGCGAAGACGGGAGCTTGATGGGATTGTTGCGGATGGCAAATGTTCCGTACGTCGGCTGTGACATGGCATCATCCGCGGTGGCGATGGACAAAGTATTTACCAAACAAATTCTCGCGCAGGAAGGAATTCCCGTCGTTCCGTTCTTGTGGTTTACAAAAAAAGATTGGCTGGACGAAAAAATTGGTCTTCTAGAGAAGATTTCTAAACTCAAGTCTCCACTATTTGTAAAGCCGGCGCATCTTGGCTCCAGCATCGGAATAACTAAAGTGAAGAAAGAGTCCGAACTGGAAAATGCAGTAGAAGTCGCGTTGCATTACGACGACAAGGTTCTTGTGGAGGAAGGCGTAAGGAATTTGATAGAAGTTACGCTCCCCATAATGGGCAACAACGTGCTTCGCCTTGCAGAAATTGAACGCCCGTTGAATAAGAGCGAACTTTTTGATTTTGACGATAAATATATGTCCGGCGGAAAGAAAGGCGGGGGGGCAAACAGCGCGTATAGCCAGATTCCCGCGGAAATCGGAAAAGAGCTTGAGGAACGAGTTAAGGAATTGGGAAGAAAGACATATAAAATCCTGGGATGTTCTGGAATCGCACGCGTTGATTTTCTGATTGACGGAAAAGCGAATAAAATTTATGTCAACGAGGTAAACACTCTTCCCGGGAGTTTATATCATCATAATTGGAAGAGGGCCGGGGTTTCAAGCATGGAACTTGTCCTTGGGCTTATTTCTCTTGCGGAGGAGCGATTCAAAGAGCAAGAAGGCCTTACTTATACATTCCGTTCTGATATATTGAACAAAATCGGCGGGCCGAAGATGCCAAAATAACACGCAGTATATGGATAAAACAGCCAAACAAAAGAGGTTTTTCATAATTGATTTTGACAGCACATTTTCGCGCCTTGAAACGCTGGACGAGCTTTTTGCCATTGCACTAAATGGAAATCCTGAAAAAGATAAAATCGTGGAGAGGATTAAAGAAATCACCAAGGCGGGGATGGAAGGAAAAATAGATTTTGGGGAATCGCTTGGGAAAAGGGTTTCATTACTGCGCGCAAACAAAAAGCACATTGAAGCGCTCGTGAAAGTTCTCAAGAAAAATGTTACGCCGTCGTTTGCAAGGAACAAAAAATTCCTGAAGGAGCATGCGGGCAATATTTACATTTTTTCCGGCGGATTCACGGATTATATTTGGCCTGTTGTTAAACAATACGGACTCTTGGAGAAAAAAGTGTTTGCAAATTCGTTCACTTTCGACGAGAAGGGAAATATTACCGGGTTCGATAAAGAAAACCCTCTATCTCAAGCAGGAGGCAAGGTTCTTCAATTGAAGAAACTAAAACTCGATGGAGAGGTTTTTGTAATAGGTGATGGCAATACAGATTATGAGATGAAGGAATCCGGGTTAGCGTCGAAATTCTTTGCGTTTACCGAAAATGTCTCGCGAGAAGCAGTTATCCACAAGGCCGACCATGTAGTTTCGACTTTTGACGAATTCCTGTATACTATTGCTTTCCCAACTAAGCCATGAAGAAGCATTCATATCCAAAAAGTAAGTTGAAAGCGCTTCTTTTGGAGAATGTTCACCCAGACGCGGTAGAGCGATTTAAGAGAGAGGGTTATGGTCTGGAACTGTCGCCGAAAAAACTTGCGGAAGACGAATTATGCGAACAAATGAAACATGTCGCAGTTTTGGGAATTCGCTCGAAAACGGAAGTAACTAAGAAGGTGCTGGAGAACTCGCCAAGATTGCTTGCCATAGGCGCATTCGGCATCGGTACGAATCAGATAGCGCTGGACGAATGTTCCAAGCGCGGCATAGCGGTTTTTAACGCGCCGTTTAGCAGTACCAGGAGCGTTGTGGAGCTTGCGATAGGCGACATCATAATGCTGATGCGCAAGGCCTTCGACAAAAGCGCCAAATTGCACGCCGGCGTATGGGACAAGTCGTCGAGAAATTGTTTTGAAATCCGAGGAAAGAAATTAGGAATACTCGGGTATGGAAATATCGGAACGCAGCTTTCAATCATCGCAGAATCGCTTGGAATGGAAGTTTACTTCTATGACATAACGGAGAAGCTTGTTCTCGGAAGCGCGCGCAGGTGCAGCTCCATGGATGAGGTATTGAAGAAATGCGATGTTGTGACCGTGCACATGAATAGCACCGCGCACAACAAAAACCTGATTTCAAAGCGCGAGCTTGCTTTGATGAAAGAGGGGGCAATTCTTCTTAATTTGAGCAGAGGGTCATTGGTAGATGTTTCGGCTCTGGCAGAAAGTATTAAAAGCGGACATATCGGGGGAGCCGGAATTGATGTGTATACAAACGAGCCGAAAAGCAATAACGAGGCGTTTGTGAGCGAACTCCAGAATTTGCCGAATGTCATTCTTACTCCGCATATCGGCGGAAGCACCGAAGAGGCGCAAAGAAATATCGGTGAATTTGTTTCGACAAAAATCATTGATTTTATCAATTCTGGGAACACATCCTTGAGCGTCAATATTCCGAATCTCCAGTTGCCTGAACTCAAAAGTGCGCACCGCTTCATTCACATTCATCACAACAGCCCCGGAGTTCTCGCGAACATCAACGGAATGCTGGCAAAGCACAAAATTAACATTCTCGGGCAATATCTCAAGACAAACGAATCCATTGGTTATGTGATAACAGATGTCAGCAAGAAGTACGACAAAAAGGTTATTGAGGAGCTGAAGAAAACCCCGCACACGATAAAATTTAGAGTGTTGTATTAATAACCTGTCCCGTTAGAGGCTACGGAAGACAAACTGTAGATATGAAACATATGTATAGAAAATCGGTGGGGTCGATTATCAGCAATAAATCGGGTACGGGAAGCTTTGCTTCCTGCCTGCCCGCCAAAGCCAGAGCTGAGTCAGCGGTATTGGCAACAGACACTAGATATTTATTAGCTAATCAAGCTCGTTACCACCGCGCTTTCAGGCGATGGCAGGCGGGCCTCTAACGGGATGAAACAAATATTCTTTACAGTCGGTCCTACACAGACTCATCCCAAGCTGGGGAATTTCTTGAATGACGGCCTAAAGAAAGGGGTTTATTCGATTTCGCATCGTAGCAAAGGGTTCGGCGAGTTGTTTGGAAATACGGTTTCGTCTCTCAAGAAATTGCTGAATATTCCGGAGGACTTTCACATATTCTTCATCGGCTCTGCCACTGAAGCGATGGCATTGATAATTGAAAACTGCGTTAAAGACAAGAGCTTTCATTTCGTGAACGGCTCGTTCTCAAAACGATTCTTCCAAACGGCGCAGGAGCTGCGCAAGCATCCACTTAAATTCGAAGTGCCAGCCGGCAATGGGTTCGATTTCTCCAGCGTTTCGATTCCGAATGACGCGGAGGTTGTGTGCTTCACTCAAAACGAGACGAGTACAGGAGTGAAGATTGATATGCCGGATATCAGCAAATTGAAGGCCAAGAATCCGGACAAGCTCTTTGCAATTGACATCGTTTCCGCAACTCCATACGCCTCTGTTGACTACGGCGCGATTGACTGCGCATTCTTTTCAGTCCAAAAAGGTTTCGGAATGCCGTCGGGGTTAGGCGTTCTCGTTGTTAATGATAAATGCATCAAAAAATCCCAAATGCTCCAAGGAGAAGGAATAAATATCGGGAGTTTCCACAATTTCCCCTCACTCTTGAAGTCTGCCGGCAAGAACCAGACTCCGGAAACGCCAAATGCTCTCGGGATACATCTCCTCGGGCAGATATGCGACAACTACATAAAGTACGGATTGGAGAAAATCCGAAAAGAAACCGATGCAAAAGCGAAATTAATTTACGATTTCTTTGATAAACATAATGGCTATTCTCCATTCGTGAAGAATCCCGCCTGGCGCTCCAAGACAATCATCATAATCGAGACGCCACAGGGCTCGGCTTCGGTTATGGAGAAATTGAAAGAAAAGGGCTACATTGTCGCTTCCGGATACGGGGAATTCAAAGAAAAGCACATTCGCATCGGGAATTTTCCTATGCACAAGATTGCTGATGTGAAAAAGATCCTTAAGGTTCTGAGTTAAGGCATAGGTTTTGAAGTAGGAAAACTGTAAGCCGATTGACTTATCGTAGCCGGTCGGATATTATAAGTCAATGGAATTTTCTGACTCATTATCATTATCATTATCACCGCGGGCAAGATTTATCCGCGCACTTCTATATTAAACTCGGACTCGGGCAATTTGCTTTTGATGCCCATGCTAGTAGGATTACCGAATGGGCAAAGTGCCAATCAGGGCGTCTTCTCTTGCCCGCAAAATGGCGGTGTTTGACGTGGACGGAACGATATTCCGCTCCAGTCTCCTCATTTCGTTGGTTAACCATCTTGTCTCGACTGGAGTGTTTCCAAAAAACGCCGAGCGAGTATACGAACGGGCTCACACCAAATGGCTGGACCGCGAAGGGGATTATGAAGAGTACATTCAGGCGGTCGTTGAGGCCTTCCAGAAGCACCTAAAGGGCATTCACTACGGCGTGTTGGCGGATGCGGCGGAGGAAGTGGTGAAGCAAGAATATAAGCGTTTATATCGTTATACGAGGGATTTGATTACAGACTTGAAGCAGAGAGGATATTTTCTCCTTGCCATTTCTCACTCGCCGAAAACAATTCTGGACAAGTTTTGTCCGCGGCTTGGATTCGACAAAGTTTATGGAACAATATATGAAATCGGCCCGCAGGATTGTTTTACAGGACAGATAATTGACGCCCATCTCATTCACAACAAAGCGAGCATAGTAAGGCGCGCGATGGAAAAAGAGAACCTCGTACTCGAGCGCTCAATAGGAGTCGGCGACACGGAATCCGACATTTCGTTTCTGGAGATGGTCGCTGAACCGATTTGCTTCAATCCGAATCAGAAGCTGTACCGATATGCGAAGCGCATGGGGTGGAAGGTGGTGGTGGAGAGGAAGGATGTAGTGTATGAACTTTAGCGTCGCGTGGCGCGGTGCCTCTTTCGGGTCGCTGTCTCCGCGTACTCGCGGAGCGCTCACGCTCGGGCCGTCGCCCTGCGCGAGACCCTCAAAAGGCACCGCGCCCCGCTCCTTAAAGTTGTGGTTGGGGTTGTTGGGTTATTGTGTGGAGGTTTAACCTCCTTTCCCCTTTCCCCATTCTCGTACCGCCGTGCTGCGAAAGACCCTCAAAAGGCACTGCGGCACGCTCCTTAAAGTTGTGGTTGTGGTTGTTGGGTTATTGTGTGGAGGTTTAACCTCCTTTCCTCGCCCCATTTCGTTCGGTGGTTTGGAGCTTTTTGAATACGCGGAAGCGAGGCTTCCGCACCTTCTTTGCAAGTAGTTATCAACAGTTACAGAAATACACGCTAAAACTCTATAAAGTTAAGTAAATAAGCCAAAAAACCCCTAAAAAGCGGCTTGTTTGCGCTCTAGGAAATACATGATAAAATCGTTATTCAGATGGTTTCTCCGCTCGCTATATAAGAAGTCCTCAGATACTTTTATAGTATCTCTCCTCGTATGTCGTGCCGATAAACCATCTATGGAGGGTATTTCCTGTTTGGAACAGGACACGGCTTATTATCCGTTGAATCGGTTGGCGCTGATTGTGGTTCGACTCCGCTACCCTCCTATGGAGATAGAAGAGTTAGTTTTTGGCTCTATTCCTTGCTTTAAGCTTCATTCCTAAAAAGGAACGGTCAAGGGTCAGACTTGTGTTTGAAACTTAATTATAACCTACCGTTTGGTTTATTACTATTATGAGGAGGATGGTGTGGATAACACTACCCGTAGAGGTATAGTGCCTGAATTTTTAGATACTTACTATGACAGGAATCACAATCGGTCTTTTCATAGTCCGGCTCAATAAGAATCGGGAAACGGATTCGGCGAGGTCTTCGCGCGCGGCATCGAGGTCTCCAGCTCGCGGGGTCTGCATTGAGCGCTCCACGCTCTTTCTGATAATTAGGCGCGTCTGGTCCATCAGCTCTTTGTTCTCTCGCAGGTAAACGAAACCGCGAGAGATTATGTCTGGAGATTTGTGCAGGCGCCCTGTGCGGCGGTCGATTGTCGCGACCACTACGCAGAAGCCTTCTTGTCCTAGCGCTTTTCTGTCGCGCATCAGAACATCGCTTAATTGCGAGACGGTATTTCCTTCGACGACGCGCATTTCCGAAGGCGCTTTCATCGGAAGCATCACGATTTTCTCTCCGCCGTTTTGTATTTCAATGATTGAACTATTGTCCGGAATCACAATGTTCTTTCCTTCCACCCCAAGTTCCTCGGCAAGGTCGGCGTGCACGCGCAACATATAGTGATAGCCGTGTATAGGGATAAAGAATTTCGGCTTGATTTGCTTGTGAATCCAGGCGGCCTCCTCGCGATTGCCGTGGCCGGAGGCGTGCACGTCGCTCGCGTGATAGGTGATGATGTGCGCGCCCTGTCGCGAAAGATTGTCTTTGAGCTTTTGCACGGCGCGCTCGTTGCCGGGGATCACCGATGAGGAGAGGACGACGGTGTCCGTCGGCGTGAGGCGGATGTATTTGTGGGTTTTGTTGCCGATGCGCGCGAGTGAGGCAAATTCATCGCCCTGCGCGCCTGTTGCGAGGATGATTATCTTTTCGGGCGGGAAGTGTCCGAGATCCTCGACGTTGATGACAGTCTCGTCTTTGTACTTGATGAGCCCGAGCTCGCGCGCGATCTCGATGTTGGTGCGCATCGAGCGGCCGTCGATGACGACTTTCTTGCCGTACTGCTCGGCAAAAGCCATGACGCGGATGAGGCGCTCGAGATGCGAGGCGAACATTGCCACGATGAGGCGGCCTTTGGAGTCCTTGATAATTCCATCAAGGGTGCGATACACGATCGATTCCGGTATGGAAAATCCGGGCTGCCAGACGTTGGTTGAGTCCATGAGAAGAAGTAGGACGTTCCGCTTCTTGAAGATGGAAAATTCCTGATGTTCCTCCTCGGTCGGTTCGCCGTTTTCGTGGTCGAGCTTGATGTCACCGGTAAACACGACATCGCCCCACGGTGTTTCAATGATGATGCCCATCGAATCCGGGACTGTGTGTGTCACCGAAAAGAAGCGGATCGTCGTTTGTCCCAACTTGATCACCTCGTCACTCTCGACTTCGCGGATATTGATCTGCGAGGATTGCGCAAATTCTTCCTGACGCTTCTTTATCATCATGCCGGTCAGCTTGCGGGTGTAGATC
>CAZSPA010000022.1:0-7946 GCA_964608685.1 uncultured Candidatus Saccharibacteria bacterium | reverse complement strand
TGGGGGTTTTATCCCTTTGTTATTGACTTATAATATCCGACCGGATATTATAAGTCAATTCAATTCCATTCAATTTGTTTGGTTTGTTTGTTGCAACTACTGATAACTAAACGCTATACTCTACCTCCTATGGAAATATACTTGGCGCTTGGGTCGAATCTCGGCGACCGCGAATCAAATTTGCGCAATGCGCTTTCCAAACTGCCCCCCGCTATAACGGTAGATGCAATCTCGCCGGTATATGCAACAGAACCAAAATATCTTAAAAACCAGCCGGGATTTCTTAACATCGCGTGCAAAGGGCAAACAAAAATGAGCCCGCGCGAGACGTTTAATTTCATCAAGCAAATTGAGAAAGAGTTGGGAAGGGTGGAAACAGAACGTTTCGGCCCTCGTATAATAGACATCGACCTACTATTTTATGGAATAGATAAAATCGAGTTGCCAGAATTAATCATTCCGCATCCTGGTATTGCAGAAAGGGCGTTTGTTCTGGCTCCTCTCTGCGATATTGCGCCAGATTTCACGCATCCTGTTCTTGGGATTACTATAAAAGAACTCTTGGGGAAATTGGGCGATACATCAAAAGAAGTAGACAAAACAGAGATATTATTATGAGTCTGACAATAGGCGATTCTAAATTCGAGTGGGGGATGCGCACTTACATAATGGGCATTATCAATGCGACTCCGGATTCGTTTTCGGGAGATGGCCTTATGGCGCAGGGAACGGATTGGGTGAAAGCCGCAGTTGCGCAGGGAGTTAAACAGGCGAGTGAAGGCGCGGACATTCTCGATGTGGGGGGTGAATCCACTCGCCCCGGCTCCGCGCCGGTTGCTCTTGAAGAGGAACTAAAACGCGTCATTCCGGTGATTGAGGGCCTCTCTAAGCGAGTTTCAATTCCGATTTCAATCGACACGTATAAGTCCGAGGTTGCACGGCAGGCAATCCGCGCGGGGGCGAGCATCATAAACGACGTATGGGCTTTACAAATGGAGCCGGCCATCGCGGATGTCGCGGCAGAACACAAAGTCCCTCTCATCTTGATGCACAATCACAATGAACCGAAAAATGCAGAACAGAACGAGAAGTTGGGCGCGAGATACGTCGGCATGAAATACGACGACATCATGTTCGATATTAAACGCGAACTTGAAAGCTCGGTTAGCGTGGCGCTAAAGGCGGGAGTCACGCGGGAAAACATCATAATTGACCCCGGCATTGGTTTCGGTAAAACAGTGGAGCAAAATTTGGAACTTATCTTTCGCTTGCGCGAATTAAAATCGCTCGGATTTCCGATTCTCGCCGGCCCGTCGCGCAAATCATTTATCGGCTACACATTAAATTTACCGCCAGAGGAGCGATTAGAGGGGACTTTGGCGGCTTCTGTTCTGTCTATCGAACGAGGGGCCGACGTTATCCGCGTACACGATGTAAAAGCTATGTATCGAGCCGCTAAGCTTGCGGATGCGATTGTTCGACGATGATTGGAACCAGGAAGAGACTTAGAAATTCTCAACACACTTACTGATGTCGCCGGGACATGGCCGCTAAAGACACACCTATCTCAATTTCCTACGATCAAGGTATTCAAGTACCATGGCGATAAAGATTGCCAAGCTCCCATCATCTATGTGCCAAGTCCAATCATCTACCGCAAAGTCATGCGCCGCATTGATTAGGCGCCGCAGTGGAAAGTCGCGGATATTGTTTCGTTTTGCAGCCACCTCTTCTTTTCGATCCGCCAACTCTGTCTCGAGTTTAAGCTCCATTCCTTTTGCAGCGGCGTCTATAGGTTCCAAATATAACATTGCAGCTGCGATTATACGATTTAACCCCTGCGTATTCTTAGACGAATGTGGCCGATTGGCCGCTTCTTTATCTGCTAAACCTGCTGGCATAGCATACTCCAACAGGGATTCTATATGCGCTCGACTCTGCATTTGAAGTATTGTTTTTTGTATATGTACAAGAGAACCTGGAGACCGAAATGCTTTTTCGTGCGTCTCTACAATTCGTGCGACAGTAGCATCAAGTTCATGCCTACGCTCTCTTTCCATTAGAAATTGCCTCGATTCATCGAGCGTGGCATCTGCAGGAAGAGTGTCCAGTAGTTTAGCATCCACTGTCCCCTTTGTGCCTACCACTCTTGAAGTTCTCAAATTTCTAATGCGAACCACATTCGATAATTTGCCTGATTCTTCTTGCGACATATTAAGCAGAGAGAGTATCAATTAAAGCGTAATTCGTGAGAGATGTAAACTGCCCTTGCCATAGAGGTAAGATATTCAATAGGTAACAAATTTGGAACGGCCATGTTAATATTTGTTCTAATGGCTGAACGGAATTTTCGCCAGTTGCTTGAAGGCCGGTGGGAGCTTGGCAATTTTTTATGCGTAGGATTGGACAGCGAACTCTCTCAAATTCCAGAATCGGCCCGCAAGGGAACTGTGCGCGATACCATTCTCTCTTTTAATAAGCAAATAATTGATGCAACGCAGACACTAGTCTGCGCCTTTAAACCGAATCCGGCGTTTTACGAGTCGCAGGGTGAGGATGGCCGGCTTGCTTTAAAAGATACTATTTCCTACATTCAGGAAGTTGCGCCGGAAGTGCCGGTTATTCTCGATGCAAAACGCGGAGATATAAAAAACACGAACCGGCATTATGCGGAATCTGCTTTCGAACATTTGAAGGCGGACGCTATAACAGTCCAGCCGTATCTAGGCGGAGAACCGCTTGAGCCATTTTTGGAGCGGAAGGAAAAGGGCGTTATCGTTCTCTGCCACACATCGACTCCCGGCGCGGGCGAAATTCAGAATTTGAAAATGGAAAGTGGCGAGCCGCTCTATAAAGTTGTTGCGCGACTTGCGACAGAGAAATGGAATGCAAACGGAAATTGCTGTGTGATGGTTGGCGCGACTTATCCGGAAGAGTTATCTTCAGTTCGCGCTATTGTTGGTGATATGCCGATACTTACTGCCGGAATTGGAGCTCAACACGGAGATTTAGGAAAGGCGATTAAGGCGAGCAAGGACAGACGCGGAAGGGGATTTATAATAAATAGTTCAAGGTCAGTAATTTTCGCATCCGCTGGAAAAGATTTTGCCGAAGCGGCACGGAAGAAGGCGCAGGAACTGGATGGCGCGATTCGTAAAGCGATGTAAAATATTGCGATTATGGCGCTCACAGAGGACGGGGTACTGGAAATTCTCCAAAAAGTCGGCGCGTTTCGGAGCGGGCATTTCGTGCTCACCTCCGGAGTGCACAGCGGCTCGTATATACTCAAGGATGCGATGTACGCGTATACGAAAGAGACCTCGCAGGTATGCCGTGAAATGGCCGAGCGATTTAAGGATGCAAATGTAGAAGCTGTTATCGGGCCGGCGATAGGCGCAGCGATTCTCGCGCAGTGGGTCGCGCATCACCTTTCGCAAATGACGGGAAAGGAGGTCTATGCCGTCTATGCCGATAAGGATGGAAATGGAGGATTTATCATAAAACGCGGATACGACAAAGTAATTACCGGAAAGAAAACGCTTGTTGTAGAGGATTTAACTACTACGGGCGGTTCCATAAAAAAGGTTGTGGAAGCATCTCGCGCCGTGGGCGCAAAAATAGCGGGAGTCGTCGCCATATGCAATCGTGGAACTGTAACGAAAGAAGCCGTTGGAAATCCTGGAGAGTTCATCTCGCTCGTGAATCTAAGTTTGGAGCAGTGGCCGGAAAAAGAATGCGAACTATGCGAAAAGAGCATTCCGGTTAATACCGATGTCGGGCACGGGAAAGAGTTTTTGGCAGGCAAAAAGTAGCCCGCCTGAACCCATGTTACAATGGCACCTATATTATTGGTTTTAATATAAAAACAGAGCGTATGCAAAAAGCAATATTGTGGGTTCTTGCAGTGGTTATCGTCGCTGGCGGCTGGTTTCTTTATTCGTCTAAGGCGGGCGCGCCTACTTTTTCTGAAAACGCCGAAACTCCCGCGCAGGAAGCGGCAGATGCGGATACTGGTGCTCCAACGGGCGGTGAATCCCCGGCCGTCCAGTCCGCGAACTTAAATCCTGATGCTGTTGAGACGGCGCCTGCCGGTATTCCTACCGAGGTCATCACATACACCGATGCCGGCTTTGTCCCCTCTTCTGTAACCGTCAAAAAAGGACAGATTGTAAGATGGATGAATAATTCCGGCTCCAACGTATGGCCGGCTTCAGCGGTGCATCCTTCTCATGAGGTCTATCCGCAGAAATCACCCTCTGATTGTCTTGGAAGCTCGTTTGATGCCTGTAAGGGATTGGCGCAAGGGGAATCCTGGGACTTTAAATTTGATGTTGTCGGAGAGTGGAAATTCCACAATCACCTAAACGCGTCGCAGAGAGGCGCTGTGAAGGTAACGGAATAATCCTCTAATACTAATCCCCATGCGGTGAGGCGGAGCATCATCGCGCGGCTTCCCACAAGTCAGACTTGTGGGAGTCTATCCATGGTGCAGAAACATGTGTATGTCCTCAAGCGCTTTCACGGCATCGCCTGAAGCGATGTTGTTCTGGTGGTACTTGCCGTCTGTAGAGTCACCCGCTGCCCACACTCGGGAATTATCTGCGCCCACGACGCTTGCGCGCTGCGTGAGCGGGTCTACGATTATCTGTCCTATTTTGTTCAGTTTTATTGAATTTTTGAGCCACTCCGTGTTAGGGAGTAGTCCGATTTCGACGAAAATTCCCTCGACGGGAAGAGTCGCTTCTGTTCCAGCAGGATTTTTCCATTTAAGACCTGTAACAAATTTCCCTCCAATTACTTCAGTCGGTATCGCGTTTTTTAGTACGCGTATATTCGGGTGAGCAAGCACAGAGCGCACCGTTATTTCGTCGGCTCGGAATGCGTTGCCCCTCACGACAATGGTTACGGTTTTGCAGTATGCAAGAAGTTGAGCGGCGGTCTCGAAAGCGGCATTTCCTCCACCCACGACGGCGACATCCTTTCCCTCGAAAAGCGGGCCGTCGCATGTCGCGCAGTATGTGAGCCCTTTCTGGTCATACTCTTGCGCTCCTGGAACTTCTAGTTTCCTGCGCGTAGCGCCCGGTGCGAGCAGAACGGATTTCGCTTCAAATATTTTTCCGCCCTCAAGCGCGACTGTTACTTTATCTTTATCCTGCGAGAGCGAAACAGCCGTGTCTGGGAAAACAATCGAAAGGGAATCGCCCGCGTAACTCTCCGTGTGTCTTCGCAAGTTCTGCGCGAGAGCAGTTCCAGAAATGGCAGGCGTACCGATCCAATTCTGAATCTCGCTTGAAACATTGCTCTGGCCTCCCCATTCTTTTGTAACTAAAATTGTCTTTAGTCGCTTGCGCGCGGCATAAACGCCTGCCGAAGCGCCCGCAGGCCCGCCGCCGACAATGATTAAATCAATCATAGCTAATAGGGTATAGGGTTTAGCCACTAGTAACTGCAATCAAGCATTACAGCGCATTCTACTATACCCTAAACCCTATTGGCTAATTACTATTTCCTTCGCAAGAAGGATGGAAGCCCGCCCCACCCTTCATCGTCCGTTGAAACGGCCTCGGCATTCTCGTGCCCTGCGTACTTTGAAGAATCCTTGCTAGTTTTGTCCTTTGCATTTTTCTGGTGCGCGGCATCCGCCGATTTGTCCGGCTCAACTACCTTGGCGTTGTCTTCATCCGCGAACCGCCGAGATACGGGAGGGACGTCCTTGTCTTTTTTGGCGGCCAGGCGCGCGGAGCCGGGGAAAAGAGAGACGCGCGCCCCTTCGGGGAACCCTGTCGCGATGACCGTTACGCGCACCGCGCCTTTCTTCAAAGAGTCGTCGGTAACCGCTCCGAAGATGACTTTCGCATCCGGGTCGATTGCCTCGGTGATGACATTGGCAGCGTCCTGCACCTCCAACATTCCGAGGTCTTCTCCGCCGGCAATAGAAAAAAGTACGCCTTTGGCGCCATTGATTGAGACTTCAAGAAGCGGGGAATTGATGGCGTTCCTGGCGGCGACTTCTGCGCGCTTCTCGCCCGTCGCGGTACCGATTCCCATAAGAGCGGAACCCGCGTTCTGCATAATTGTGCGCACGTCCGCGAAATCTACGTTGATGATGCCAGTGGTTGTGATTAGGTCGGAAATGCCCTCAACCGCCTGCTTCAGAATATCATCGCACATGGCGAAAGCATTTTTGATGCCCGTTTCGCGGCTTACTATAGCCAAAAGTTTGTCGTTGGGTATGATAATCACCGCGTCGACTGCTTTACGAAGTTCCGACATTCCATGCTCGGCGAGGTTCATTCTTTGCGCGCCCTCAAATCCAAACGGCCTTGTAACGACTCCGACTGTGAGCGCCCCAAGTTCACGGGCGATTTTTGCGATGACCGGCGCGGCACCTGTTCCAGTTCCCCCTCCCATTCCGCAAGTGATGAACACCATGTCGGAACCTTTCACGGCGTCCTGTATTTCTTCTCGCGTTTCATCCGCCGCTTGGCGTCCCATGTCGGCATTCATTCCCGTTCCTAGGCCGCGAGTCAGAGTTTTGCCGATGTGAATCTTTCTTTTTGATTTTGATTTGTGCAGGTCCTGCGCGTCTGTGTTAACCGAAATAAAATCAACACCTTGCACGTGAGAGGCGACCATGTGATTGACGGCATTTCCGCCAGAACCGCCGACGCCGATGACCCGAATTCTCGCAAACGACTCTACGTCCGGCTTCACTTGCTTGGTCATATTGGACGCATAATAGCACAGCGGATAAAGAGTCAATGTTGACTATACTCTCACTACGTATTATTGTGCTTTTACCATAACTCACAGGAGGTGACCATGGCAAGAACGGAGGTTATTCAAGGCGACCGACAGGTCGAGCTCCCCGTAATCTAACTCCAAGTGCAACGAGTTGATAAAACCTCATGCGGCGTTTGGTAGTCCAAACACTTCATGGGCGTAGCGTTGATGTCATCGGCAATTTCGTCAAGCTCGGCCTGTGACCATGTCGAGAGGTCGGTGGAGCGGGGAAGGTACCGCCGGACGACGCCGTTGCGATTTTCGACCGTTCCCTTTTCCCACGAATGGTACGGGTGGCAGAAAAAGAAATCAGCATCGAGAGCTTTTGAGATGATCTCGTGTTCCGCGTTCTCTGGTCCGTTGTCGGCGGTTATTGTCTTGCAGGGGAGACTTTCGAGCCGGGAAGTAATCGCACTCGCCGTCGCTGCCGCGTCTTTGCCGACGAGCTTGGTGATGATGACGGATCGGCTCATGCGCTCGGCGAGGACGTTCACGCCTTCGCGATATTTGCATAGTATCGTGTCGGTCTCCCAATGTCCGAGTTCGCTGCGCTCGTTCGCTTCTTTGGAACGGGCTTCGATGAATACACGGCCTTCAAGCCTGCTCTTTTGAGCTTTTCGTCCTTTCCGCTTCGACCGTCGCTTCTTGCCGCGCGGCAGATATTCGTACAACCCATCGCGCTTCCCGATTTCGCTCTCGTATATGAAGTCGTACAACGTCTCGTGAGAGACGATTGTATGCCCGTATTCTCTGCGCAGTCGTCCCGCGATGATCTCCGGCGACCATCCCCTTTGGATCATCACCATGACTTTTCGGCGAAGCGCCGGATCATCCGTCTTCACGTGCGGACAGCATGCTTTTCTTCGACCTCGGTACAAGTTTTCCGCGCGATCAGGAAGATACACACCGAAGCCAACCTCCGCCGTGTTGCGGCGCAACTCCCGCGACACCGTACTTTTGTCGACCCTGAGAGTCCGTGCGCACGCCGCCATCGACTCTCCTTGCAACCGCAACTTACAGAGCTTCTCCCGCTGACCCTCGCTTAAATGCTTGTATTTCCTCATATGCAACGCATTGTGAAGCGTTGCACTTAGAATTAGAACTCACGCATGCTGTGTGATATTGTACGGAATGAAATGAAGAAAATTCGAGTACCAACACTT
>CAZSPA010000021.1:3505-7948 GCA_964608685.1 uncultured Candidatus Saccharibacteria bacterium | reverse complement strand
CACGGGAGAATACTTGCCCTTCGCGGGCCTGATGCGCGCGACCAAAAGGGCGAACATTTCTGCGGTTATCGGAACTATCTGCCGGATGACCGGCTCCTGCTCGAACGTGGATATGAAGTTCGTGTACGCGACGATGCAAGCTGAAATTTCTCCTTCCTCATGCCAATTCAGGACATGGTCAGTAACCATTCTCATTTCTTCTTCCGAAACGCTGTCCGCAACGTTCTCAAACTTTAATTTTACGTCGTAACCGCGATTCGCGAAATACTCTGCTCCTCTGCGCCCAACTGCGATAACTACTACATCCCCTTTATTGAGGTTTAACCTCAATATTTCGGCTTCGGCCTTGCGTATTACGGCGCTATTCAATGAGCCGGCAAGCCCTTTGTCGCTCGTAATTATCACAAAGCAGGTTTTGTTTATCCCGAGCTTTGTCGAGGGGCCGGTTTTTGTTTGCAATAGCGCGTGGCGCTTTACATCCGATGTTCCTGAAAGCCGCTGTAAAATTGATAGCGAGGTTGCCGCGTACGCGCGACCGGAAAGCGCGCGCTCTTGGGCTTTGCGCATCTTCACGGCAGAAACCGCCTGCATCGCTTTCGTAACGGTGCCGGTTTTCTTGTACGAGTGGATTTTTGTTTTGAGACTCTTGAGAGATGCCATAGATTAGTTCGTAGTGCGTAGAACGTAGTTCGTAGTTAATGCGATAGTGGGATTTTCTACGTACTACGTACTACAGACTACGTACTGCTAAAAAGCTCTTTGTGAGCAAGGCGAAATTCCTCCAACGCGCGGTCAAGTTTCTTTTTCAACCCATCGGACATGACGCCGACTTTTTTTATCTCGGCGAGTTCTTTCGAGTATTGCCCGTCCAAAAATTCAACCAGCGCCGCCTCCGCTTTGCTCACGCTCTGAATCGAAACATCGGCGAAAAACTTCCGGTCGGCGGCGTAAAGGACGGCAACCTGTTTTTCCATGGAAATCGGCGAGCCGTTTCTCTGCTTCAAGACCTCAATCATTCTCCTGCCCGATTCAATCCGCTCCGCGGTCATTTTGTCCAAGTCCTGCGCGAATTGCATGAACGCTTCAAGTTCTCGGAATTGCGCCAGTACTAACCGAAGTGTGCCCGCCACCGATTTCATGGCCTTGGTCTGCGCGGCTGAACCGACGCGGGACACGGAAATACCTACGTCAATCGCAGGCCGAATTCCCTTGTTGAATAGCGATGAGTCCAGAAAAATTTGCCCGTCCGTGATTGAGATTACGTTGGTCGGAATATACGTAGCAACGTCGCCATCCTGCGTCTCAACAATCGGAAGCGCGGTCAAGGAGCCGCCGCCCTTCTCCTCGCTCAAACAGGCCGAACGCTCAAGCAAGCGCGAGTGCAAGTAGAAAATGTCGCCCGGATATGCCTCGCGTCCCGGCGGACGGCGCAAGAGAAGCGAGAGCTGGCGATACGCTGTCGCTTGTTTGGAAAGGTCGTCATAAATAACGAGAACGTCCCTACCTCTGTCCATGAAATATTCTCCCATCGCTACGCCCGCGTAGGGTGCGAGGAATTGAAGCGCGGCCGGAGCTGATGCCGGCGCATCAACAATAATTGTGTAGGGCATCGCCCCCGCCTCCGTGAGCTGTGCCACGATGTGCGCGGTCTTTGACTCCTTCTGGCCGATGGCGACATAAATGCAGATAGGCCGCTTATTTGCGGACTCGTTCTTTTGGTTGATTATTGTGTCAATCGCGATGGTTGTTTTGCCGGTTGAGCGGTCGCCGATAATCAGCTCGCGCTGTCCGCGTCCGATTGGAATCATGGAATCAATCGCCTTGATGCCGGTCTGCAGAGGCACGGAGACCGATTTGCGGTCAATAACGCCGTATGCCTGCCTTTCAATCGGCATCATTGCGTCGGCGGGAATGGCGCCCTTGCCGTCTTTGGGCTCGCCGAGAGCGCTTACGACTCGCCCCAAAAGCTTATCTCCAGACGGCACAGAAAGAATTCGTCCCGTGGATTTGACCGTCATTCCTTCGTTCACGCGCGCAGAATCTCCCAAGATAGTCGCGCGAATTCCGTCTTCCTCAAGGTTCAGAATGAGCCCGAACAACCCGCCCTCTCCGCCGGCTGGCGGATTCATTCCCTTTGCGAGCGGCATTCTGGCGGTTTCTTCAAATTCAACAATTTCTCCCATTACTGCGCGGGACATTCCGTCAATAGCGACAACGCCGTCTCCCACAGATGTCACCTTCCCCACGTGCTCCGCGCCCGCCTTCGGCGCGTAGTGTTCAATCTCCTTGATTATCTTTTCTACCATTACTGAATCCATAATTTTAAGTGACAGTTATACGATTATACATGGACAGGAGGTGTTTCTTATAACTGTTGTCATGAAGCGCCTCCTTTCCCTCCAATCGCCAGCCGCCTATCAGATTTTCTTCAACGTTGATTTTCACCTCGCTCGATTTGATGCCGGCGTTTTCGAGTATCGCTCCGGCTTCCCTAAACGCGTGTTTTGCGTCGGAGGCGCGCGCGACTTTTAGTACGACGCTTTCCCGCGCTTCCGCGCGAGACGCTAGCAACTTGAACGCGCGCGCGATTTTAGGCAAGAGGCCAAGACGCCCGCGGGCTTTGAGCGCATCGTGAAGAGTCTTCACCGCGCTTTTGGGCTTCGCTCCGTCTTCAAGAATCTTCCACAGTGCTTTCGCGTACGCCTTGTCCATGTTAGTTTTTCTTAACGAGTGATAGCGAGTTTAGTAAATCTTACACCCAGCACCTTTAGGGCTCGATGTACCTTTTGAGACTCTGCGAGTGTTTGTATATTTATTTTGTGTAAATGCAATCATGGGAGTTAAAAGGTGCTGGGTTAAGAAACTATAATTCGCTTCGCTCATAATGATTTTCTTAATATTTTCTCCGCCGCAAGCATCGCGGCGCGCGCGATTTCCCTTTCGCTTTCTTTGATTGCCTGCCGTTTCGCTTCCTCCGCGCGCGCGGCCGCGTCGGAAATTATTCCGTCCGCGCGCGCTTCCGCGCCTTTTAATATCTCTATCTCGCGTTCTCTCGCCCGAGAACTCGCCGCTTTTACCAAAACTTCCGCTTCTTTCGATGCATCGCCTACGATTTTGTCGCTCTGGGTTTTTGCCAATTCAAGCCGCCTCTTCGCATCCTCCGCTGTCTTGACGCTTTCCGCAATTTTCTGCCGCCGCTCGTCTATCATTCTTAAAACCGGCTTGTAGAGGAAATATGAAAGGACAGCCAACAGCAGAGCAAAATTGACGCCCTGCACAAGCAGAAGCTTCCAGTTGACGCCAAAAGCCGTTAATAATTCATTCATGCGTTGTAATTGTTGTAGTTGTTGTACTTGTTATAGATGTTCTAAACAGTAAGAATCCTGCAAATTAGAACAAATCGAACATTTAGAACATTTAGAACTTGTTTACACGAACTTCACGATAAAGCCGATAACTAAGGCAAATATGGCAAGTGCCTCCGTAAACGCGATACCGATGAACATCATCGGCGTAATCTTGCCCGTCGCTTCCGGATTGCGCCCGATTGCCTCCAGCGCCTTTGATACTATGAGGCCGATGCCGATGCCGGGACCTAAAACGCCCAAGCCCACCGCGAGCGCCATCCCCAACGCTTTTGCTGACTCTAATTCCATAAATTAGCTTGTAGCTAGTAGCCTGTAGCTAGTAGCAAATTAAATTAATAATGTTAATAATTGCTTTTAATGTCCCCCGTATTTATACCACATACTGAATACTGTATACAGAATACTGACTTCAGTGCGGCTCGGCTATCGCTATCTTTATAAAGAACAGTGTCAAAAGCGCGAAAATAGCGGCTTGTATAAAGCCGACAAAAACCTCGAAAATCATGAGCGGCACGGGCAGGAAATACGGCACGAAATAGGCCACGACGAGAATCAGAACCTCGCCCGCAAATATGTTCCCGAAAAGACGGAAAGAGAACGAGATGAGACGGGCGAGTTCGGAAAAGAACTCAATTATTCCGACCGCAAAACCCATCACCGAATGAAAGTTGAAGAATTTTTGCGAGTATTTGTATGCCCCGATTGTAAAGATTCCTGTCAGCTCAATGACGAGAAATGAAATGATTGCGAGTGCAAGCGTGGCGTTTAGGTCGGTGTTCGCGCTTCTGAAGAGCGGAGCAAATTCGCCGTTGTGATATAAGCCAACGCTTCCGATGCCGGGAGTAAACTCAAGCATATTCGCCGTGAATATGAAAAGAAAAATGGTCAGGAGCAAGGGAAAGAATTTTCTCGCCATGCTCCTGCTCTCAAGCGTTTCGGCAATATAATCGTAAACAAAGCTGAAAAGCGATTCCAACAGAGTCTGAAACCGACCGGGAACCAGCTTGACATTTCTGCCGATGATGTAGGCGATAATTCCGAGAATGACGATAACCGCCCAGCTCATGAGCAAAGT
>CAZSPA010000021.1:0-3495 GCA_964608685.1 uncultured Candidatus Saccharibacteria bacterium | reverse complement strand
CGAGCGTCTCCGGCGCAAGCGCGACATGTATTCCTTCTTGCATCCCGTTAGAAGTAGGAAGCTCGCGCTTCCGACTTGAGAATTAGAGCTTGTATATATACGACCGTATAAAACATATCTTTAGTATAAGTCACGCTTGAACTTCCGCGACTTCTAACGGGACTCATTGCGAAATATACTACCATAGATGAAGGCGCTGGCTACATCTTTTGCATGGCCGCAGATTGACGCAGAACTCACGCAAATTGACGCAGAAAAACGATGTAGCATAGTATGCATGAATCGTGTGATTGACTTATAATATCCGGTCGGATACTATAACTCAATGCGTTTGGAACTGCTTTAGCTGACGGCCGGAAGGCCGAAATGTTTTCTCAACCACGAGTCGCGCTCAATGACATCAACAATCATGTACAGCACGTCGTCGCCAACATGAAAATCCGCCTTCAGTAATGCCATGAGGTCTTCGCAATCGTATGGATACACCCACACACTGTCTTGCAGTCGAACAAAACCGATTGCCAAAAGAGTGTTGCGTAATTTTTGCCGTAATCCCCTCCTGTGCTCCGGTATGTCAAAAACCAATACGCGCCATTTCTTGTCCCATTTTCGCCCAATTTTTTGTCCGTATTCCGCAAGCGTAAGCGTTCGCAGTTCTTTTTCGCCTTTTTGAGTAAGACGCAATTTGGAATCCTTCCATTCAAGCAGTCCAGCGCTCGCCAGCCGCTTAGTCGCGTTGCCAACGACGTATTTCTGGAAGGAGGAAGGCATGATGCCCAACTTGGCCATAGCTCCCAGCACATTGGGAGCGAGTAAAGCAACGCTAAGCATTCCCGCAGTCTTAATGCTCCCAAGAATGATTTTGCGCAACTGGTTTCTTTTTGTTCTCTTTCTGCTTTCATTTTCCAACTTCCCCATATTGAGCTATGGTAACCGGTCGGGTGCTATAAGTCAATCCCCTCGCAAACAAGTCTGACTTGCCAGCAAGTCAGACTTGTGTAGTGGCGTCTAAAGTTCTTTCATCCACTTTTTTATCGCAGATGCCGCTTCTGTTTCCTTCCCGCGGAAGCTGTGATTTGCCCGCGGAATTATCACCGTTTGCAAATTTGCTTCGGTATTTACTTCAAACCACTCCGCAATTTTGCGAGCGGGCCTGTCGGCGTATTCGTCTTTTCCTGCCCACACGACAAGAATGGGCAGATTGACAGACTTCAGAGTTCTCGGATTCTTTCTTGGTTGTTCGTAGGAAAAGATTGTTTCAGAGCTGTTCGGAGTATATAGGCTTAAAAAACGCTGAGCGTCATTTATAAACGGTGTTTTATCAATAGTCTTCGGCATTAGCTCATGTCTTCTGCCTGCCTTAACCAATGTCCTCGCAAACTTTACAGCTTTTGCCAAGTTGCCGTTCCTGTCGTCTTTCAGAGCGGCGGCATAGTCGCTGACCGGCGCGAGAAGAACCAATCCGTTTACGAGCGGGCGTTTCCGCATCCTCGATGCGTAATAAACGGACTTCTGGCAACCCGTTGAATGGCCGACAAGATAAATTTTCTTTGCGCCTTTCCTTTTCGCAAAATTCACTGCTCCCCAAATATCATCCACGCAATCAGTAAATACCTCGTGGGCGCCGCCAACTATGATTGCTTTCTTGTTCCTGCCTGCTTTGCTTACGATGTCGTGTCCTCTGTTGTTGAACGAAAGCACCGCAGTATTCTTATCCGCCAGATACGCCGGAAGTTCTCGCGGAACACGGCTGAATATACTGCTCGCAAGACCGTGTACGATAACGACAACGCTCCGAGCCTTTAGCGTGCCGAACCACAGCCCGTTTAGCACTACTTTCTTCGGAGTAACTATCTCGATTACTTGGCACTCGCGCATTTTGCCTTCCATAGTCTTCTTTCCTAGACGCTATTAGCTAGTCGCTATTCGCTGTGCTCATGTTCCCTCCTCCCAACTTGCTTGATATTTTTTCTGCTCGGGTGTCAGCGAGTCAATTGAATTTCCCATAGAGGCAAGTTTTAATTTCGCGACTGTCTCCTCAATGTACTCCGGCACTTCGTGCACTCCGGGCAAAAGCGGTTTCTTCTGTTGTACCAGCCACTCGCACGCAAGCGCTTGCGTGGAAAAACTCATATCCATCACGCTCGCAGGGTGCCCCTCTGCCGCCGCAAGATTGACTAGCCGGCCTTCGGCCAAAAGATAAATGCGCCTATTATTCACCACATACTCCTCAACATAATCGCGAATCTTCTTCGGTTTGCCCTTGGACAACTTCTTCAAATCGTTAATGCTGATTTCCACATCAAAATGTCCGGCGTTGCAAACAAACACGCCGTCTTTCATTTTCTTAAAGTGTTCTCCGCGAATCACATTTATATTTCCCGTCACGGTGCAAAAAATATCGCCGAGAGGCGCGGCCTCTGCCATCGGCATAACTCGAAATCCGTCCATCGCGGCTTCAAGCGCTTTTATCGCGTCCACTTCCGTCACGATAATATTCGCCCCCATTCCGCGCGCGCGCATCGCAAGCCCTTTTCCGCACCACCCGTATCCCGCGATGACAAATGTTCGCCCCGCGACAAGCGCGTCCGTCGCCCGAATTATTGCTTCCATCGTCGACTGGCCTGTGCCGTAGCGATTGTCAAAAAGATTTTTCGTCTTAGCATCGTTCACCGCGACAATCGGCATCTTTAGCGCGCCGTCGCGAGCCATCGCGCGCAGACGAATTACACCTGTGGTCGTCTCCTCCGTTCCTCCGATTAATTTCGGAAGCATATCTCTATGCTCCTTATGAATAGTTGATACAAGGTCTGCTCCATCGTCCATTGTAATGTCGGGGACCGCTTTAATCACCGCGCCGATATGCTTGAAAAACGATTTGCGGTCTTCTCCAGAAATTGCAAAAACTGGAATGCCCCATCCTTCGACAAGCCCCGCCGCCGCCTCGTCTTGCGAGGAAAGCGGATTAGAGGCGCAAAGGCGCACATCGGCCCCGCCCGCTTGAAGCGCGATCATAAGGTTGGCGGTCTCGACGGTAACATGCAGGCACGCGCCGATTTTCTTTCCGCGAAACGGCTTCTCTTTCGCGAACCGCTCGCGGATGCTCCGTAGAACCGGCATATCCCGCTCGGCCCACTCAATCCGCCGTTTTCCCTCTCCCGCGAGCTTTATGTCTTTTATGTCGTACTTCATCTCGGCTAGTATATCCTGTTACGATTTTTTGGCCATTCTAATTAAAAAAGTCGCTGGTCGCGCGGATGCAGCGCGGCCAGCTAGAATGTTGGACTCTTCAGTCCTCGGGCACACCGAGCGCGTCGCTCAGTGGCCGATTGGTGAACCCTGGGCAATCCGCCCCTTCCTGCGTGGGTTGCTTATTCCGCGTTGAGCCCCTTCGCTCTCCGCGGTTTGTTTCAAACCCAGTCTTGGTCCCGAGTGGGACCACCAGTTTTGCGCAAGCGAGGCGTGTTACCGCCTCAAGATGTGCGAATTTCATAT
>CAZSPA010000020.1:7737-8085 GCA_964608685.1 uncultured Candidatus Saccharibacteria bacterium | reverse complement strand
ATTTTGTGTTCATCTTTCCGCTCTTCATAATAAATCCTTTATCGTTGTATGTAGTTTCTCGAGTAATAGCCCCGACATCGATTCCCGCCGCCAAAGTTAGCGGCTTCATGATTGACCCCATTTCATATATCGATTCAACCAGAGGATTGCTGAACACCGATGGATTAGAAACTGTGTTGTAAGCATTCGGATTGAAGGCCGGGCGCGCCGCAAGAGCGATGATTGCACCGGTGCGGGGGTTCATAATGATTCCCCCGACAAGTTTTGGCTCATATTTTTCTTGAACCGACTCAAGCCTATCTTCCAGGCGTTGATCCACTGCCGGCTCTATGGCAGTTACGATCTCCC
>CAZSPA010000020.1:0-7727 GCA_964608685.1 uncultured Candidatus Saccharibacteria bacterium | reverse complement strand
TGCCAGCAATACCTCCATGCTTGTGAAAATTTCTGCGAAAGGATTCACATATAGGCCGGTCCTTGCTCGGGCTAGGAGGTACTCGTAGTAACGCTCAAGGCCGTATACGCCGACTTTTTTGTCCCTCTGATATCCCACAAACCCAATCGCATGCGATGCAAGCACACCCGCTGGATAAAGCCGCCACTCGTCCTGCACAAGAATGACGCCTGGAATTTTTAATTTGCGAACGGCTGCCGCAGAATTGTCGGAAACGCGAAACGCAATGTCTTCGTAGGGGTCATTCTTCTTGTTCGCGCTCGCAAAAAATCTCTCGCGGTCGACGGGCAGAATGTTACTCAGCTTTTTGTAGATGGAATTTGGGTCGCTGATTACTTTCGGCTGAATCGCGATTCGCCATCCTGCCTGCATTACGGCTCCCGCCACAAGCCCGCCGTCTAATTTCTTAAAAAAGATGTCCCCCCTATTTTCAGTATCAGGCGAAGCTTCTACATATTGCCCTAATGCATCGCGCTCATACTTGACGCCATTCACAATCTGAACAAAATACAGCCTCGATATCAAAAGTGCCGCTCCCAAAATAAATACCCATGAGAGGATTCTGGTGCGCCGCGTGAATCTAGATCTCATTGTGCGGCGTTTCAGCTTGACCGACTGCCCCCGGCCTATAGACGTATGCAATATTAGAAACCGGGAACAGTCCAAGCGGCTCGCCGGCACCGGGTTTTACAGTTTGCGAAATCGCAAAATACTCCCGCTCAAAATTCCCTATCGTGGCTCCCGCCAGGGCCGCCTTGGCCAGGGCCTCCTTGCGCGCGATAATATTGAGCGCGGTAGAGCCGACAAGATATATGTATGAAAAAACGAGAAGCATAAGAATGCCGAAAAATGTATTGAATGCGGTGCTTTCAAAGGGATGCTCGGAATTTAACGCAAAAGCAGCCCGCGGAGCGGGAAATTGCAATTGTGTTTGGAATATTGATGGCTTATGTATTCTTTTGCCCATAGATATTTAAGTTCCAAGCTCCAATTTCCAAATTACAAACAAGCTCCAGTAAACAAACTGATTAAACGATTCAGGCATGCTTGAATTTTGCTCATTGTGATTTGTTTGTGGTTTGGGTTTTGAGATTTGGAATTTGTAAAATGCTCATGTTTTTTCAATTACGCGCAACTTGGCGCTTCGCGCGCGGGGGTTAATTTCTAGTTCCTCTTTACTTGCGCGTATCGGTGAACGTGTGATTCTTCTTCCTTCGCCTCCTTTCTCCAATTCAACGAACATCCGCTTCACTTCCCTGTCCTCTATGCTGTGAAAACTTATGACTGCGATGCGGCCTTTTTCCGCAAGAATCTTCCAAGAGGCCGCGAGCCCCTCCTTCAAGGCGACGAGTTCATCGTTGACCGCGATGCGCAAAGCTTGAAAAGTTCGCGTCGCGGGATGAATACGGCCGTGCCTATAAGCGGGCGGTACCGCGCTACGGATTATTTCCGCGAGTTCTAGCGATGTGCGAATCGGAGATTTCTCCCGCGCTTCCACGATCTTCTTTGCAATCCTGCGGGAGTAATGCTCCTCGCCCCAGCCGAAAATAATGTCGGCGATGCTTTCCTCCCCCCACTCATTCACGATTGTTGAGGCCGTGAGCGCCGCATCTGGAGAATCCGAATACGACATCGAGAGCGGTTCATCCTTGAGGAACGAAAATCCTCTTCCGGCTTCAAGCTGGTACCCGCTCCAGCCGAGGTCAAACACCGCTTTATCAATTTTTGCGGTATTCAACTTCTCGAGTTCAGCCGAAAGTTTGCGGAAATTAGCATTGACCAAATGGATTGTCGGTTTAGCAAATTCCTTCAACGCTTCTCTTGTTCTCTCTATAGCGTCATTATCGAGGTCAAAGCCTACAAAAACGCCTTCCGGACCCAGTTTCTCCGCGATTGCGCGAGCATGACCTGCTCCGCCCAATGTCGCGTCGACGACCGTGTCGCTCGGCTTGATGCAAAGATTCTCTACTACTTCGTGTAAAAGAACGCTGCGATGTCCATGCCTTTGGCTCGCCGAAGCCTCGGCGAAGGCGGCTGATGACATCGAGTTGCCGGAGGATTTAAACGATCGCGTGCGCATGACCATTATTTTTCCTCCAGCAACTTGGTATCACCAGTTAGTTGCATTTGTATTTTTCTACGTACTACGTTCTACGAACTACGTACTAGTTCATAGCGCTCCAATTTCACCAAGTTTCTCCGCCATAGCGTCTGCCTGTTTTTCAATTCGAGTCTTATAACGTTTCCATTCGCCCGCGTCCCAGAGCTCGACCCTATCTGAAACTCCAGCGAAAACGACAGCGCGCTTCAAGCCCGCAAATTCTTTTTGGTGGTCGGGTATCAAAATGCGCCCCGCGCCATCAGGGCTCACTTCCACCGCGCCGGAAAGCAGAAAACGATTGAATCCGCGCGTATCGGCCTGCGCAAAAGAAAGCGATTGGAGCTTCTCTGCGACTTTCTTCCACGCGTCTTCCGCAAAAAGAAAAAGGCATGTGTCGAGGCCGCGCGTAATTACCATTTTCTTGCCGAGTTCCTTCGCGAAAGCTTTCGGCAATGTAACGCGCTTCTTCTCGTCCAGTGTGTGTTCGTATTCGCCAATCAACATGTTAGTAGTTCTTAGTGAGCGAGAGTGAGCTTAGGACTACTTACACCCAGCACCTTTAGCGAAAGGTGCTGGGTTCTCCAAAAATATAGTCACGACGTTCCTTATTTTTGGGAATCCCACTTTCTCCCACTATCTGATTATTATACGCCACTTTCTACCACTGCAACCCATGGTTATCCACAGTATCAAACTTTGGCTTGGCAGCGGATGTTTAAGGGCAGTTATGGTGTACTATTGATATATATTTCTGTACACTTGAAATGCCCTTATGTCTGGATCTGAATCACTGCGGAATCATCCAAAGAAAAGAATCGAGAGGCCAGATAACGCCAGTGATGTTCTCAAGAGCGAAGCGCGTCGTAATTTCTTGCGAAAATTGGGGGCTGTTCCGGCGGCTATGGTGGTTGGAACTGCGCTTACGCTCGAATCCAGCGATTCGCAGGCAGCTGTTCCACAAAAATTGAAAGCCAAAGCAGCGCCACCTAATCTCAAAAGTGCGCCGAATCCTTTGGCGCGCGAAAATATAGAAGCAAATCGCGCGAAATTGTCACGCTTGACGGAAAAGAACCTCGACTCTTTCAAGCAGAAAGGACTGCTTGTCCCTCTACCAAATAACGAGTTTGTTATTATTGATTCTCGTTTGGATGAAAAGTGGAGGTGGTGCCGACCTTGGACATTTCGATTTTTGATGAGCATTGGGAAAGAGTACAAAGCTGCGTTCGGTAAACCAATCCAGATTAATTCCGCCCTTAGAACAGTGGAGCGTCAAAGGGTAATTGCAAAAGGCAGTGCGAAAGAAAAGGGTAATGTGAACGCCGCATCGGCTGAGCGCGGGCTACGACAGTCGACACATTTGACGGGGTCAACGATCGACATTGCAAAAAAAGTGATGTCTTCTGAAGAAATCAAATGGATGAGAAAACGTCTCAATGGCCTCCAGAAGAAAAGCCGTATATTGTATAGAAATGAATTTAAGCAATCTGTTTTTCATATATATGTTAAAAGAGATAAGTGGTAGTATTCAACAATCATGCCGATATTCAAAAAAGCCGCTCCTGAAGCTCTTGCGGAAATTGCCGAGGAAATGCGGGTGCGGAAGACTTCTCACCTGATACTGCTGTTTTCGATGGGTTCGCAATTTGACCACCTTATCGTCCAGACCCTCGCTCGGCTCGGTGTTTTCTGCCTCGTGGCAGATCCTGCTACGGTGAAAGCGAGGGATGTAAAACTGCTTAAACCTGCGGGCATCATTGTTTCGGGCGGGCCAGCTTCCGTTCACGACGAGCCGCCACCGTTTGATGTAAAGATTTTTGACTTGGAGATTCCAGTTCTAGGAATTTGTCTCGGTTTCCAAATGTGGGCAAAACATGTCGGCGCAAAAGTTACTCCGCATGAAAAACGCGAGTTCGGCGTACATAAACTCAAACTCCGAGCAGATGACCCTCTTTTTGCAGGTATTCCGAAAGAAAGCGATGTGTTGGAAACTCACGGAGATTCTGTTGAAGAAAGTTCCGCGCTGACGAACCTCGGCAGTACAGATAACGCGCCGGTCGCGGCAGGGCGCAAAGGCAATTTGTGGGGCGTGCAATTTCATCCGGAAGTCCGCGACACGGCGGAGGGAGAAAAGATTTACGACAATTTCTGCAAAATCTGCGGAATTACCGCTCGCTTCCCCGCTCACAATGTCGCAAAAGAAAAGATTGAAAGGTTGAGCAAAGAAATCGCAGGTAAAAAGGTTTTGCTCGCTCTTTCAGGCGGTTCGGATTCATCGGTAGTTGCATATTTGCTAAGAGTGGTATCCAGTCCGGAGGTTAAACCTCCCGGGAGGTTTAACCTCCGGACTCAACTCAAGGGCGTTTACATTCGCGGAATAGATAGGCCGGATGACGAGGCGTATGTGAAAAAATACTTTGATAAACAAAACTGGCTCGCGCTTGAAATTGTTGACGCGACCGACAACTTTTTGAAAGCGCTTAAAGGTAAGACCGATATGAAAGAAAAGCGCGTAGCGATGCGAGGCGTATACAAAGAAGTCTTGGAAAAGAAAATTAAGGAGTTCGGGGCGGATTTCGTAGCACAGGGGACGCTCTATACCGACCTCGTTGAAAGCGGGCACGGACACGCGACCGGTGCGCGGCGCGCGCAGATAAAACTTCATCACAATACCGGGCTCGGGTTTTCCGTCCCCGAGCTGATTCCCCTCGACGACCAAGTCAAAGATTCCGCTCGTTCCATCGGCCGAGACATCGGCGTTCCAGAAGATTTGCTCGTCCGCCATCCCTTCCCCGGCCCCGGGCTTGTTGTGCGAATTGAAGGAGAAGTTACTGCCGAAAGTTTGAGAATTGCCCGTGCCGTTGATGGAATCTATATAGAAGAACTTCGCGCGGCGAAATTGTACGAAACGGTCTGGCAGGCGGGAGCAGTCGTTACCGCCTCTCGGCAAACCGGCTCAAAAGGAGATGACGCGACGAATGGCCATGTCGTCGCGCTCTGGGCGGTCTGGAGCGTGAACGGATTTACCGCGCGCTTCGCGCAACTTCCTCACGACTTTCTAGACAAGGTTTCCCGCAGAATTACTAACGAGGTCCGCGAAGTCGGCGCCGTTGTTTATCGCATCTCCGACAAGCCGCCGGCGACGATTGAGTGGGGTTGATACATTCTTGAGTAAAAGGCCAGCTTTAATACTCAACAACAATCTGGCTGTTGCCATGATATCCTCGCTCAATAAAACGCGGCGTTAAGTCGTTATTCACAAGTCTTAAGCGCCGTCTTTCACCCGGTTCTTCCAAACTCAAGAATACCGAGGCGTCTGCCATATTAATTTCTTTAATCTTTTGGGCAATGGATTCTTTGCGTACAGATTCGTACTGTTTCATTGGTACGCCACTCTTTCCGGAGAACAATACAACATCATAAAAATCTTTGCCCGACGGAATGACCGCTACCGCCCCTGTCCTCCGCGGTTCAACATAGGTCAATACCTTTCGCAACACATTCTCAAGTTTCGCAAGTTTCTCTTGCCACCCTTCGTGTCTATTCCAACTTTCCAGCATATGAATTAATCGTTCTTACTTATGGCGTTATATGCTTATTCCCTTCTTCGCATAAAGCTGCGTACGGGCACTGCGCGCGAATAAGCATATAGGTTATTTTGACACCTTCATAGAATGCCGCGCCTTGCGCATCTCATTCAGGCCAGCGACTGCGCGACAAGCCCAATGAGTACGATGCCCAGAAAGTTGAAAGTGAACGACAACGCGATAAAATATTTGAAACGCATCTTTGAGAATCCAAGAACTGCTATCCCCAACTCATCCGGTAAGGGGGACGCGAGAATGATTCCCCCCGCGAGAAATGTAAACCACCGGAAAAAACGGCGCTTGAAAAGCAGGTGGAATCGCCGCCAGATGCTTTTGTGTCCGATGAGTTCCGCGATGTGCTCGGAGAACCTGTCTTTTACGAATCTGAATATCAGCAAATCGCCGATTACGGAGCCGACGGCTCCTATGAGCGCGGTCTCAAACACGCCCTGTATAAGTGAAATCTCTCCGAGCGCCGCCATGGCGGGCGCCGTCGTAAAAATGGAAGTGAAGAACATTCCAGCGATAAAAGCCCCCAATATCTCAAATTCGCTTGCTGACGCCAACGAATTCGCAAGTACGTTCGTACGCACTAATGTCACCGCGACGAGTATGCTCAAAACGATAATCGCGACATCTTGGAGGATGTGACTGCTACTCTCTTTGTTCCTTTTTTCCATAACGCCGACACCCCGCGGTTAGAGACGGGATATTCCACCGCGCAACTGATGAACTATCAGCTTGTCAAAAAAACGCTCGCACCTTCTTTCGCGCGCTGTGAGAGTTTAATCGCCGCGTCATCGCCTTTTTTTGCCGATGAGACGTCCTCATGTTCTATCTGGAGCGATGCGACGGTGTCCTTGAATTCCTCATCGCCCTTTCGCACGATTATACTGTCGCCTTTCGAGAGCTTGCCAGCGAGCTTCACGACCGCGACGCCGAGCTTGTCGTACCAATGCGTAACGATACCGATTTGTTTATCCGCCATATAAAACGCTGTTTATATGAATCTTCTAACGACCTTTACCGCATTATACCACCGCCGCGCAAGGGGCTTGCGCTTTCCTAGACAAAGTTTCTAGACGCACCACGAATGAAGCGAGAGAAGTCGTCTCCGTTATTTGCCGTACTTCCGACAAACCGCCGGCGGCTATTGAGCGGGGTTGAGCAGGTTTTAGGTACTGCGTACTCAAGCATTGAGTTATGGTATCCGGTCGGATATTATAAGTCAATCGGGCTTTTCAGAAATTTGGCGGAATTGAAAGAATTAAAAATTAACCTCCAACGCCTCATTGACGCCATCGGACATCCTTTTAAGGTTGCGGGTAAGTTCCGTATCGACATGTCGCACAGTGTGCGTGCCGTTTTTATTCCTAACGACTTGAAGCACAGGCTGTCCTTCGGATGTCTTTTCTCTGAGAGTCTTTGATACCTCGCCCTCCGGAACTGTTATTTCATCTGGTGACAATCTTTGGTTAACGACATCATAGGACCCTATATCTAGCTTGCCCGCGCCTTCCTTTGATGGGCGAACCACTATTGCCTGACTCCAATTTTGATCCCCTGCGACCCTGCATATCTCACTCAATGCATTCGCGAACCTTCGGTTTTCTTGCTCTGGACTGAAGTATTCTTTCATGCAGATACAGAATTATAAGAAGAGAATTGTGGACCTAGCGAGAATCGGACTCGCACTTTATCCATGCCATGGATACGTAATACCATTTTACTATAGGCCCTAGTGAGGAACGAAAATGAATGCTCGCATTCACTTTCTCCGAGCGACAGGTCTATACGATCCTCAAGTATAGGCCCTAAAACAAAACGAGTGCGTTTTGTTCGGGCGACCACGCCTTCTTAGTGGTTTAGCCCTATGCGAGCATGGTATCAAATTTCTTCTTCATCTCCAAAAAATTCCATTTGTTGTGGTATGTTATAAACCATCTGCGCTTCCGTCGTTCAATGGATAGGATATCTCCCTCCGAAGGAGGTGATGCAGGTTC
>CAZSPA010000019.1:0-8430 GCA_964608685.1 uncultured Candidatus Saccharibacteria bacterium | reverse complement strand
ATTCTCGCGGGGCAAGAACGAAAGACCGCCGATGATGTCCCAGTTGTCGGAAATCCACGCGACGACTGCTACCCACTCCTCGTCCCCCACCGAAATAGTCGCCGATGGATTGTGCTCGGTGAAATTCAATTTCACCATCTTCCAATATTCCAGTTGTTCAATCGCCGAGAGGTCGTTTTTGTACAGAGAACCGTTCGGAGCTTTGACAGGAAATTCCAAAACAAACGTCGTCGCTTCGTTTGCATTTTGCCCCACCTCCGGATGCGCTTTCATTCCCTGGTCGCGCATCATTTTGTAGAGCGAATCAGTCGCGGAGATGCGGACGCGGCGAATGTAATATTGCGAGTGTCGCGGATGAATGCCGGAGGAGCAGTCAAAGGTCTGCGAGACGGTTCCGGATGGCTTCACGCATGTGATTGAAGTGGAGGCGTTGATACCAAAGCGTTTAGCGTAAGCGGCGTTGGCCTTAATGGTAACCGCTCGCATCTTGCGCATGACTTTCGCGTCGCGCACTACGGGAGAATCCCATTGGCCTGTTATTGAAACACCGAGCAATCTTTCTTGCTCGCAATTATCCTGCCAATTTTTGGAAATGTAATTAAACTTTGTAAGCGTCGACTGATATGTCCCGACAAGAGTCGCTAGGCGCGCTTTGCGAAGCAGAGTCTTTTCAGTGTCTCCTGCCCGCGCGATAACTTCCGAAAGATTGCAGAATTGTTTTGATTGCAAAATTATTTCTCCGCATGGATTTGTGCCCACCTGCCCGATGAATCCGTTCTTTTTCCCGTATTTTTTGCGCAGAAGTTTCAGACGGCGCTCCGGCATCGTCTCTGCAAGCGAACCGCGGTTGAATATCCCTCGTTCTCCCGTGCCGCTTTTCATCAAAGCCACCCATTCATCCATTAGTTCGGCGTTGGTGGGCTTTACCTCGTAAACGGCGGAATTATTGGCTACAGAGCGATACGGGTCGGTAAGGAAAAATTGGCCTTTTTTGGCGTCGCGAATCTCCACGTCGTCCAAATCGGAAAGACTAATCATCGCGGTTCTGCGCACGCCTCCGGCCACCACGCACTCGCCTCTTTTGCAGATGATGTCGTGCGCGTCTATGTTGCGCAGGCGCCTTCCTTGACGGCGCAAAATTCTTTCGCGCGCGAATGAAAGAAGCGAGCGAAGCGGCTCCGGACCGGACGCCTTTCCTCCCATCGTCTTTAAGCGCGAGCCTGCCGGACGAATCTGTGAAAAATCAAATTCAATATCCTTACCTGCGTACCATGTGCGAAGCCCCAAGGTAAGCGCATCACACCAGCCCTCTTTGCTGTCAGCGACAATGTGAGTACCGAGCTTTTCTCCAGTTTGCTTTTCTATCTGCGGAAGCTGTTGGATATTTTGGCTTTCCACCGCGTAACCCACTCCGCATCCCTGCATCGAGAGATACATTATTTCCGCGAAGTCTTCCAGCTTTACTGGCGCGGTGAAGGAACAATTGTAGAAACAGGTATTGCACTTTCGCGCTGGGTCTCCCGAAAATTGCATCGCGCGCATCGACGGCATGATTTCCTGATTAAGAATCGCTTCGCGCACTTCTCTGTATTCCCGCGCTGTCAATTTATCGCCGAGATTTTCTTTCATGAAGTTCACGTATCGGTCTACTGTTTCAATCCACGTCTCGCGACGCTGTTCGGATTCTATCCAGCGCGCGTAGGTGCGCAGATAAACAAACTCGCCGAGCGGATTGTTCTTGAAATATTTTTTGCTCTCTTCCGCCAGCTTGCGCACATGCTCCGGAACCGCGCCTTGCTCTTTGCGCACCTTCGCCCTTTCCGCGCGATATAGGATGTAAGCTTTGGCGGCACCAGCGTAATCAGCGAGAATCAGTTGTCGTTCAACTTCATCCTGACAACCCTCCACTGTAGGCAGGAAATTCTTGTAGGTTTTGGCAATCCGCATCATTTCGCCCGCGACTTTATGTGCGACTACTACCGCCTCGTCTTCCGAGCCCTCGTTTGTCGCGAGCATCGCTTTGTGAATCGCACCCACTATTTTCTCAAACTCAAACGGAACGATGCGGCCGTCGCGTTTTTGAACGTTCGGAAGATATTTTTTGTAAACGCGAAGAGCCGAACCGGCATTTGCCGATGCAGTTCTCGTCCTCAGGGAAACTCGAGCCACGTTTCTCGCAACCCTTACCGGGGAAACTTGATTTGTCATGCGCATACCGGTTATTAAGTGAATCTTTTCTACGGACGTTCATTGTACTCCCGACTTTTTACACCGCCAGTCACACAGAGCTGTTGATAACTTCTCAAAACACGTACTGTGCGTTTACGCAATGGGCAAAAAACACGTTTTCGGCATCTAGAGAGCAGTAGTGTCACCTATTTTGATTTTATTAGACTCCGAGAACCCAGACGGGAGCTCCAAAACGTAACGCGCGGGCGCCTGCGGCTCGAAAACAGTCGGATATGTGTCAGGCGAGACGCTTTTCCGAATGTCTATCACCTCGCCTGTATGGGAAAGCCACAGGATGTCTATCGGAAAAAGCATGTCTTTCATCCAGAACCTGTGTTTAGCTTCAGTGTCAAACACAAACAACATTCCCTCGTTCGGCGCGAGCCCTGTTCGCCCGCCAAGGCCTTTTGCCAGGAGTTCTGGAGTGTCTGCGACCATTACTTTTATTGTCTTCCCCGATAATTGCACCGTCCGCGAACCATAATCCCTAAAAGCGTTTTTGTCTGAGACATTCTCGCTCCAAAAGTCAAACGCAATGAGAAATGCAACGACAATCAGCCCGCAAAATATCGCGTACTTTTTATTACGCATAATACAAAAACATATTTGCATTCACTCTACGCAATTACAAGCACAACTGACATCGCAATTAACGCAACGAGCCAGTAGAGGGCGTTTATCAGATAGTACTGAATCGGTTTTTGTTCCCACAAGACAGTGCCAAGAAGCGCGGGCGCGACGAATCCGACCCAAGATATTAGCGCGAGTCCGATTGCGCCGGAGATATCAAAAACTCCTTGTGAGATTCCGAATTTATTCAGCACATAGGCGGAGAGCATACTCGCAAGAAGCGCTATGAGCGCCAACACAGGCATTCTTTTTTTCCCGCGCTCGAGAGTTTCCGGCGTGATACCGGAGTGCCGCATCCACATCGTCCCAAAAATGCGCGGATGATACCAAGTAAAACCAATGACGGCAGAAATTATTCCCGCAAAAAGTATCGGCAAAAATGTTGGCTCGAACATATTTACAGTGAATTAAATTATTAAATAGATTTATAAACAACTAAACTAATAATAGCAAAAATTATCGCCAGATAAAGGAAGTATCCGGCGATGGTGAGAAATGCGGGGATTTGAAAAATCGCAAACAGAAGTAGCGAACCGATTCCTAGTGATTGCAGAACCATTTTCACTTTGCCGGAAATTTCCGCTTCTATTGGAATTCCTTGCGTGCGTTTTCTGTAAATCGCTCCGACAAAAAGGAAAAACTCCAATCCGATAATAGTAGCCGTGAGATAAATATTCAGAAATTTGGTGACCAAAATAAAAACGGCCGTACTAATCAGAAGTTTGTCAGCAAATGGGTCGTGCGTTTGTCCCCATTCCGTAACTTGATTTCTGGTGCGCGCAAGAGCACCGTCGACTGCATCGGAAAAGGAGGAGAAAAAGAATAGTACGAGTCCTGGAATATAATCCCCAGTAACCAGCAAATACCCGACGAATGGAATAGAAATAAATCTAAACCACGTGATCGAATTAGGCGTTACGAAACGAGGAATAAAGGGCAGAAGCGTTCGCGCCAAGATTTTGTCGGTAAAAGTGAGGTCACTCGACATACCTGTTCCTTCATACTGATTAATTTCGTCCCCCAACTTGTGCCGTGAGCTTTTTAGGATTCCTTACTCCATCACTGAGGAATGCGCCTATACCTGGACTTTAATTTTTGGAGCTGTTCGGTTTGCCCCAAGATTTTAAGCGCCTCTGCAAATAAAATCTCGTTTCTATCCTTATTAATATGCTTATACCTCATTGCTAACCCCGGCTTTGGATTTGTACGCAGTGTTTCAACCAATGCTCTATAAACAATCATCCTTGGATCACGACCCTGCTTGTCAGGTAAAGTGATGCGTGCCATTTTCATCATGTCAACTACTTCTGAGGAGACATTTCCCCTCTTATCGCCTTTTACCTTCTCGACATCTCCGCCCCTAAAGATTTGTCTGGCTCGATTGAGCACTTCTCTGTAATCTTCTTTGTACAACAAACCGCCCAATTTCTTGTACATCTGAAGATTTTCAAGTTTGTTATTTAAAGTGACCGTCGCGCCCGAAAACACTTCTGCCTTGGATCCTGTGTTTCCCCCTACGCTCATGCCGTCATATTAGTTCCTGTATGCCGCGAGTCAACTTCAGTCTGTGGAAAGGTTGTTTCATTTCAATTTATCTCAATGTCGATGTGGCGGACAGAAGGAAAACGCTTCTTTAGCATTACCTCTATCTCGTCAATTTTCTTTCCCATGAGCCGAGGTATGCGGTCGGCGTAATCCACGCAGAATCGTTTGAACGCCTCGTAATCGTTTTTTACTTCTTCGTACTGCTCTTTAAGATACTTACGCTGATACGCTTCTCTGAAAAGCACCGGGCCGTTGAACTCAACCTCGCACTTGATTCGATAAACTCCGATTCCCAAGACGGATGATTTAAAATCAATCACGCGCTCTATAGCGGGCTCCGCCACAAGAGCGGAGATTATTTCTTCTCGTTCGTCTTCCGGAATTGAACGTCCCAAAAGATACCCGTGATTTTTCGTTATCAGTATGATTGCCGTTGCCGCCAGAAGCACTCCTATCACAAGCGACCCGAGCGCGTCCCAGAACACATTTCCCGTGTAGTAGGACACGCCGATGCTCGCGGCCGCAACAGCGACTCCAAGCACTGCAACCGCGTCCTCAAGATAGACCGCGAGGGTGGAAGGGTCGGCGACGAGAAGCCGCTCTCGCCATGTCAAATCAGGATATGAATTCTTCAGTCCGCGCGCCGCAATCCACCATGTAAATAATTCGATGATGAGTGATGCTCCGAGGACGATAAAAACCAGAGCATGTATTTCTAACGGTTTTGGATAAAGCAGAGAAGAAATCCCGTTGTAGAATGTAACGCCCGCTCCGATGAAAAAAATCCCGCACGCCGAGATGAGCGCCCAGAAAAATCTCTCGCGGCCGTATCCGTAGCCGAAGTCCGGGTCGGGCTTTTTATATGAGCGCCTAACGCCTATCAAAATTAGAAGCTGGTTTAATGTGTCAGCAAGACTGTGCACAGCCTCTGAAAACATAACGCTCGAGCCGGATGCGATAGCGGCTCCCGCTTTTATTAGAGTTACAAGGGCGTTTCCAATGACTGCCGCCACCACGGGAATCAGCCCAACTGTTTTTTGAACTATCATTATATAACTTTAGCACAAACCACTTCACGCATCATTTACCAAGTTCACACTTTCCCCTTATTTGGGTTTGTAGCGCGAATCCCCTTATCAAGGATTTTCCCGGTGCGATCACATTTGTAGCAATATACTTCGCCGATTCCAAACTCAAGCTTCAGAACCTGTTCTACACTTAATCCTTCGAGGTATTTCACTAGAGCGCGCAGAGAGTTGCCATGGGCAGAGATGAGTACGTTTTTGTTTGATTTAAGGTCTGGCAGAACATTCTGCTCATAATACGGGACGATACGCTTGTACACGTCTTCTAGAGTCTCGCCCCCAGATATTTTATGGTTCCAGCTACGGCGGATTCTCTGGAATTCCTCTTCTCCAACCTGTTCTTTGATTTGCCATTTATTTTTTCCTTGATAGATCCCATAGTGGCGCTCATTCAACGCTTGATGCTCAACCGTCGGCGGCGAGATTTGTAATGCGTCTTGCATAATCTCCAAGGTTTCTTTGGCTCGCATGAGATGCGATGTGTACGCGCAATCAATCTTGATATCGCGCAATGATTCTGGGGCCCGAAGCGCTTCTTCCTTTCCTTTTGGCGCAAGCGGGATGTCTATCCATCCCTGCCACAATCCGAGCGCGTTCCACTCGGAGGTTCCGTGCCGCACAAGAATTAAGTGTGCCATCGCGCGACATTAACTCCTCAAGATAGCTATATTCCCCGATCTCGCGCGCTAATGGCGGCGTGACAAATTCCAACTGAGCTTCCGAAAAATCCAGTGTAATAGATGGGTGAGTAAGCGGCGAGCCAAGGGCTTTGGGATGCGGAGTTTCCGCCACGCGACCAAGCGAGTCGGTTCGTATCGCCTCCCTTTCCAGTCCGTGTTTTACAGCATTAAAAAGCGATGCCTTCGTCTTTCGTTTTTGCATAATTATCAGCCGCCGTACTCTTTGCTTATGATTGAGTATATTTCAAGAAGCGCAAAAAGCAGACTCAAGACAAGGGGCCCCAGCAAGAATCCTATAGGTCCAAAAAAGCTTAGTCCGCCCAGAATGGACAGCAGAATAAGAAATGGGTGCAGGCGCATCCCGCGTTCTACGAGCTTCGGCCCTAGGAAATTGTCGACAAGGCCCACTGCCCCTACGCCCCACAGCAAAAGGCCGCCGGCCGAGAAAGCTTCTCCGGTTACGTATAGGTAGAGAATGGCCGGAAGAATCACCAGTGCTGTTCCAATGCCCGGAATCAGCGCCGCAATCGCGGCAACACTGCCCCAGAGTACAAAATTCGGGACTCCGAATAATGCGAATCCGACGGCTGTGAGCGTGCCTTGAATAAGCGCGACCCCAAGACTTCCCTTAACAACCGAATTTATTGCCAGCGCAAGCTTTGCAAAAATCGTTTCATCATGAATGTCTTGCAAGGGACTTAATACCACGATGGCAGTTTTTAGTTTCTTCCCGTCTTTAAATAGGTAGTACAACGCGATAAGAAATATAAACACGCCGGCAATTGCTTTTGCAACATTAGCAAAAATGGGACCGAGGTTCTGAAGCACCCAACTCAATCCCTTCTGCAAATATTGGTTTACGTCTATGAAGTCTATCGGGACAGGTGAAAATCTCGCGAGCGATTGTATGGTGTCGCGCACCCCGCCAGAAAGCTCGGCCGAGCCCCCTCTTTCGGTAATAGAAGAGTAAAATCCCGATGCTTCTTGGACAATCTGCGTACCCAGAAATGCGAGAGGCACAATTACGACGATTAGGACGGCAATTCTCGCGAAGAATGCCGCCAGGGAGTTGCTGCCCTTCATAATCAGTACTGCTCTATCGTAAAGCGGCCTAAAAACTGTCGAGAAAACTATAGCCAATACGAGCGCGTAAATGAATGGTTTAAAAATGAAGAAAGCCAAAACAGAAATTACGGCAAGCAAAATGAGCAAAAAATACGGTTCTAATTTTGACTGGTGCATAATGTATTTGGGCATTATACAGCATCTTGAGCGTTCTGCCTGTAGGAATATATAGCAGTCCCACACACGCTTTCTCCTTTACAGAGCGGAGGCGGTGAGATTCGAACTCACGATGCCTTGCGACATGCCGCCTTTCCAAGGCGGTGGAATAAACCGCTATCCGACGCCTCCGTGTAAAGGATTTATAACACGCTACAGCTCCTCCCGCATCTTTCCCAAGGGCGGCGCGGATGAGAATCGCTGTCTGCGTTCCAAAATCCGTTGGCGGCGCGCGGCAAGACGGAGGCGCATCCGCTGTTCAAATGCCTCGGCCTTGCGCGATTCAAGCCAGCCGAGCGCGGCCATGACAATGTTAAGCGTCAATATGAATCCGAACGCAAGAATAAAGACAGTCATCGGAAGTCCCTGTGAAAAGAAAAAAGTCGGCACAAAGCTTGCCATGCCGACCACAACATCCATAAATCTGTTCTGCGGCGTTTCAACGATTTTTACCATCGCTTCCCAAGTTTCGTAGAGAACAAAAATGAGAAATGCGATTATGACCGAAGCCGCGGTGCCTAAACCAAGCACAACGAGCGAGAAGCCGACAGAAATGCCGGAGAGAAGATGCACCACGCTCCAGAGGTCAATCCATTTCCCTTCCCGCCAGATATCGCTACGTTCAAACCTACCATCGCGCGTTAGTCGCATATAGCACTAAGTGTTCATCCCCTTAAGAGCCGCTACGCGCTCTTCAACTGGCGGATGCGTGCTGAACATTTTCGCTATAAACTTCCTCCCCTCGCTTGCACCAAAGGGATTTGAGATGAAAAGGTGCGCCGTGGCGTGGCTTGCCTTGCGCATCGGCGCTTTATAAGAGGAGATTTTTTGGAGAGCGGATGCAAGGCCGTCCGGATAGCGCGTCAAAAGCGCGCCGGAAGCGTCTGCCAAAAATTCCCGCTTGCGCGATATTGCGAGCTGAATTAATTGCGCCGCGATAGGAGCGAGAATAACAGCGGCAATCGCCGCTATCGCGAAAA
>CAZSPA010000018.1:0-8487 GCA_964608685.1 uncultured Candidatus Saccharibacteria bacterium | reverse complement strand
CAAATCATATTCAGGCCATTGCTGCCTTGGAACAAAATCCTCCGGAAGTTTGTCCAAGACCGGTTTTTCCATGGTGCCTGGGGAGGGATTCGAACCCTCAAATCCTTTCGGATATTCGATCTTAAGTCGAACGCGGCTACCAATTACGCCACCCCGGCATAGCCCGTCTCCGAAGCCTTACGCGGAGGAGGGCATTACACTACTATATACGATTTGAGGCCTGGGGGGGATTCGCACCCCCGCATAGCGGTTTTGCAGACCGCTGCGTTAACTGCTTCGCCACCAGGCCGTGCAAAACAATATACCACTAAAATACTGCTGTTTGACACCCCTTGCCCTTAGCTCCAGCTCGTAACTCCTGCCCCTTAAACTCATACACCTCGTATCAACTCGTCGATTCTCTGCCGGTTCTTCTCGCCCATATCCAGCGCGAAATCTATTGTTGGAAGATAGCGAAGAACCGTGTGCTCCTTTAAATATTCTCTAAAGTCGGCGCGTTTTCTTTTTGCAAAGTGAAGCACTGATACCTCGAATTTCTCCGGCAGAACGGAGAAAAAAATCGTTATACTTTTCAAATCACGGGACATTTCGGCCCTGGTAACCGTTACCAAAGACCGCCCATTGGATTCGCGAGCGAAGAAATCTCCGGCCAGATGCGCTATTGTTTCCGAGACCTGTATTTCTCTTTGCGAGCCCATGTTAGAGATTCTTAACGACCGAGCACTTTCTGACTGTGCCGGTCTGGGTGAATGAATTTTGGGTTTTTAGCGTATTCATGTTATTGCATGTAATTAACTTGTGAAAGTGCTTGGGAGTTTAGAAGATCTTACATCCAGCACCATTTTGACATCCCACGATTATTTCACAAATTCAAAATATTGTTGATACGGTCTCAACAGAATCTCGATATGTATATAAAGGTAAGGATGTCAAAATGGTGCTGGATTTAACAATTGTAATCCCACATAGCTTAACGGGATACAATTGTAAAACACTGCAGAACGTCTCCCTGCGCTACCTCAAAAACTGCTTCTATCTGCGCTCCAAACTCGCTTCCTGCGTCGACGCGAGCAACGTCTTGTTTGTGCGACTGGATATTTTTGATTTTCCCCACGCCGATTATCGTTCCGCGGCGCGTGACGCGAACCGACGCGCCGCGAGCAAGATATCCGTCAGAAACCGCCCCTCCCACGACATGCAATCCCTTCCGGCTGCTAAATTGCTTTGCGACTTTCGTGTTTCCGATTATTTGTTCAACCATCCTCTTGGGCGCGGATTTGTTCAGCAGTTCCTCGAGGCGTTCGGCAAGCTTGTATATAACGTCAAATTGTTCTATTTGAATGCCGTGTTGTCTGGCGCGCACCTCTGCCATCGTGTCGACGTTGACATTGAAACCCACGACAAGGGCGGGGTTGGGAGAAGATGATGCCGCAGATTTGACGTCATTCTCCGAGACATTTCCTATTCCGGAAAGCACAATTGCGACATTTGCATGTTCGTTTCCGATTCGGCCGACTTCATGCACTACGGCCTCCAATGAACCGGAGGTGTCAGCGCGGACGACAATAGGCATCGTAAAGCGTTCTGTGGAATCCTCGCCGTCCGCGGTTGGCATCTTTTGGATTGACGCAGGCCGCGCTTTGTCGCTTCCGGCAGCAGCAGAACGCGCCTCCTCCGCGCTTCGCTTATTTGTGAATGCCCGAAAAGAATCGCCTACCACTGGTAACTCATCAAATCCCGTGAGTGTGACGGAGCTCGAAAAACTTGCCTGTCGGATAGACAGCCCGGCATAGTTTTCCATGATGCGCACGGGAGCTATTGCTCGGCCTGCCAAAAGCGCTTGCCCCTGCGCGAGAGTTCCATTTGTAATAATCAAAGCCGCCGCGATGCCGCGTTTCTGATCTCTGTGAGCCTCAATAACAAATCCTTCCGCCGGAAGCGACAAATCTCCGGTCAGTCCTTCAACTTCTGCGACTATAAGAATAAGGTCAAGAAGCTCCGCAACGCCGGCTCCTGTTTTTGCAGAAATAGCAACCCACGGGACATCTCCGCCCAGTTTTTCGAGGTATACGCTGTTTTCCATCAACGACGCTTGCGTCTTCTCGATACTTGCATTAGGTTTGTCAATTTTATTTATCGCTACGATGAACGGAGTTCCCGCGTCCTTGATGCTTTGCAAAGCTTCCAGGGTCTGTGCTTTTACGCCATCATCGGCCGCGACCACAAGCACCGCAATATCGGCTACGTTTGCGCCGCGCGCGCGAATCGCCTTGAAGGCCGCATGGCCGGGAGTATCAATGAATGTAATCCGCTTGGCTTTGGTTGAGTTCTGAAGACTAGTCGTTGGAGCATGCTCCGCCTCGTATGCCGCTACGTGCTGGGTAATTCCCCCCGCTTCTCCGCCAGCAACATTTGTCTTTCTAATGAAATCCAAAAGAGTCGACTTGCCGTGGTCGACATGCCCCATTACTGCGACAATAGGCGGCCTCTCTGTTAATTGTTCGGATTTGTTTGCCATATGGGATTGTGGAGCGCATAGTTTAGACTGATTGCGACAGTATATGTCAGAAGCTCCAAATCTCAAATTCCAAACCCCAAACAATTCTTAAAGCGCAGTTTATAATTCTGTAAATTTGATCATTGGAATTTGTTTGAAATTTGAAGCTTGGAACTTGTGATTTTCCCGCGTACACTTCCGATATGTTTTTTTTCGATACGCGGCGCATATATTTGGACTACGCGAGCGCTACTCCGGTTTCTCCAGATTCTGTTCTCGCAATGCGCAAAGCGGAGAAATTGATAGGGAATCCGGGTTCAATACACGAGGAGGGAGTTGAGGCGAGCCGCTTGCTTGAAGATTCGCGTACGAGAATTGCGAGGGAATTAGGGTGCAAAGCGCGCGAAATTATATTTACATCCGGAATCACAGAATCTAACAATCTCGCAATTCTGGGTCTTGCGCGCAAATTAGAGTCTGGAGGCAGGATTCTTGCGGCCACTCATTGGATTGCCAGCTCGATAGAACATGTTTCCGTTTTGGATTGTTTCAGCGAGATTGAAAGGAGGGGAGGAAAGATTTCATTCGCAAACCCGGATTCACGGGGAATTATTTCTGCAGATACAGTCGCGAAACTTTTGCGCAAAGACACAGTTTGCGTTTCAACCGGCTGGGCAAATAATGAAATCGGAGTAGTGACGCCTCTATCTTCCATCGCGCGAGCACTGCATGAGCACGAAGAGAAAAATGGCACGAGAATAATCTTCCATAGCGACGCAGGACAAGCTCCGCTCTATCTCTCGCCCCATGTACACACTCTTGGCGTTGATTTATTTTCTTTAGGCGCATCCAAACTATACGGTCCTCACGGAGTCGGATGCCTCTTTGTCGGAGGCCGCGCCGAAATTGCTCCGATTATTTTAGGAGGCGGACAGGAGCGCGGCCTTCGCGCGGGAACGGAAAATGTTTCTCTGGCGGCTGGTTTTGCCGCTGCGCTCGGAGAAGCGGCGCAAGAGCGCGATGTAGAAACTAAAAGGATTAAGAAAATGCGCGACGATTTCGCGCGCGAAATCCTTGCCCACCTGCCTGCCATGCCTGCGCATGCAGGGCAGGCAGGTATTTCTGGCGTCATTGTAAATGGAGATTTAAAACACGCCCTTCCGCACATTCTCAACATTTCAATTCCAAATATAAATGCGGAGTATTTACTCTTGTCGCTTGACCGCGCAGGCATTGCTCTTTCGACCAAGAGCGCGTGCAAGGCGGGCGAGAAAGCTTCACATGTGATATCCGCTCTTGAAAGGGCAAATCGTGCTTCGTCCTCTGAAGCCTTCGCGAAGGAGGGGCGCACGGAAAACACACTGCGGTTTTCACTAGGCAAAGACACGACTACGGGAGGTCTCAAAAAAGTCCTGAACGAACTAATAACAGCTGTCCATAGCACTCGATACCGTTGATACATCTCCATTTGCGTTGTATCATTGCTTCATGGATATTGAAAAACTCTCCAAGTCTCAAATAATCCTCCTCACGCTTCTCGTAAGTTTCGTCACTTCTATCGCAACGGGTATCGTAACGGTGTCTCTAATGGAACAAGCTCCGCCCACGATCGCTCAAAGTGTTAATCGTATTGTTGAAAGAACGGTCGAAAGAATCGTTCCAGGAGCACAGTCAGCCGCGACCGTCATTACGAAAGAAAAAACAGTTGTTGTGCGAGAGTCAGAGCTTATTTCGCAAGCAGTCGAACGTTCTTCCCCCGCGATAGTGCGCCTATACGCGAGCAATTCTGACACCCCGGTGTTTTTGGGGCTCGGCGTCGTTCTTGATTCGTACGGCGCCATTGGGAGCGACACGGCTTCTCTGGGAGAGAGGGGCGATGCGGTAATAGAATTGCAGGACGGCGAGCGTGTTCGAGCTTTTGTAACATCGCGTAGCGAAGATTCGAATGTGGCTTTCCTTCAATCCGCGACTTCTACAGTTGACGGCAAGGTGCCAGTGTTTAAGCCGGCGGCTATCGGAGTCGGAGATGCACGTTTGGGACAAACAGTAATCACACTTATCGGAAAGAGCAGAATCCGCATTGCTGACGGAATTATTACGGCTTTAGTTCCGCAAACGGCGTCCGGTGCGCCTCCCGTTCAGATAATTGAAACCAACATTTCAGAAGACGCTATTATTCCTGGGAGCGTTTTGGTGAATACCGATGGGGAAGTAATCGCTATAAACACGCTAACTTCTCGCGGGATATACGTCGGGGGGTTCGTGTCGGCGTCAGCGCTTACCAGGCAACCCGCGCCTGTTGAAAAAGAGCCAACTCAATGATAATGGTGTATTATGTATCAAGCCAGAAGCCAGTAGCTCGTAGCCAAACACACTGAAATTACTCTGGCTACCAGCTGCAGGCCGCAAGCTATCGGCTAATCTATGGTTCCATTCAACAACTACACCACTAAAGCAAAAGAAGCAGTGCACAGAGCGCACCAGTTGGCGGTGGAACGCGGGCACAATCAGGTTTCCACGCTGCATCTTTTGTCGGCGCTTTTGACGCAGGAGGAATCAATGGTTCTCCCCATGCTCGAACAAGTCGATATTGATGTAGTGCATCTGACAGATTCCGTTCTCGAACTGATTGAGGGAAGCGGGGGAAGCAACACGATTGCTCCAGCGTTTCAACTTTATCTAACTCCCGAATTGGTGAAGGTTTTTGAGGCCGCCCCCAGGATCGCCGCCAGTTTCAACGACCAATTTGTTTCTCCAGAGCATTTGCTTCTGGGTATCACAGAGCACCCGGGACCCGCTTCCGATGTTCTTGTTCGTTTCCGAGTGGATAGAACCGCGCTTGCCCGAGTGCTTGCCGACATCAAGGAAGGTAAAATCCGCGACGTCGATGAGCCGAAAAAACCCCGCGCTCTCACGCGTTTCGCGCGCTCGCTCACGGACCGCGCTCGCGAAAATAAATTAGACCCTGTCATCGGACGCGACACAGAAATCACGCGCGTCATTCAGATACTTTCACGCCGCACAAAGAACAACCCGATCTTGATCGGCGAGGCGGGTGTCGGGAAAACAGCAGTTGCAGAAGGACTCGCGCAACGCATGGCTTCGGGCGATGTGCCGGAATCGCTTCGTGGCAAGGAATTGATACAGCTCGATTTAGGGCTTCTTATTGCCGGCACCAAATACCGCGGCGAATTCGAGGAGCGCCTCAAGGCCGTGATGCGGGAAGTCGAACGCTCGGAAGGGAAAATCATTCTGTTTATCGATGAGATGCATACGTTGGTCGGCGCCGGCGCCGCCGAAGGCTCAATGGATGCGTCAAATATGCTAAAGCCGGCGCTTGCGCGCGGGGACATCCGCGTCATAGGAGCGACAACCATCAAGGAATTTCAGCGGCACATTGAACACGACCCGGCGCTGACGCGCAGATTTCAGCCGGTCTATGTGAATGAGCCGACTCTGGACGATGCAGTCGCGATACTGCGCGGGCTTAAAGAGCGGTACGAGCTGTATCACGGAGTTCGCATTACGGACGATGCGATTGTTGCGGCGGTTCAGCTTTCAATCCGCTACATCACCGAGAGATTTCTCCCAGATAAGGCGATAGACCTCATCGATGAGGCATCATCCGCGCTCCGTCTCTCGCTTGAAAATAAACCGCCGGCCCTCGAGGAAGCGCAGCGAAAAATCATGCGCCTTGAGATAGAGCGGGAAGCACTAAAGAAAGAAGCGGAGGAAAGCGACGGGAAAGCGCGAGCACGAGTCAAGAGTATTGAAAAAGAAGTTGCCGATTTGCGCGACGGCACGCGAGAGCTTGAGTTAAAGTGGAAAAACGAGCGGGAAACAATCGCCGAAATCAAGCGCGCGAAAGGCGATATGGAAAAAGCCCGTATTGAGGCCGACTCTGCGGAGGCGGTTGCGGACTTAACCAAGACTGCCGAAATTCGTTATGGCAAAATCCCGCTTCTCGAAAAAGAAATAGAGACGGCCACAAAGCGCCTGAAAAAGCTTCAAGCGACGCGCCGTGTGTTAAAAGAGGAGATAACGCAGGAAGACATCGCCGGAGTCGTATCGCGCTGGACAGGCGTACCCATAACCAGAATGCTCGAGGAGGAGGCCGAGAAACTTTCGCGTATGGAGGCAGAATTAAAGAAGCGCATTGTGGGCCAAGACGAGGCTCTGCAAAAAATATCTGACGCAATCAAGCGCTCGCGCGCCGGCATTTCCGATCCGAACCGCCCGGTCGGCTCGTTCCTCTTCCTGGGGCCGACGGGGGTGGGCAAGACCGAGTTGACCAAAGCGCTGGCAGATTTTCTTTTCAATAGCGAGAAGGCTTTGATTCGCGTGGACATGTCCGAATACATGGAAAAGCACTCCGTCTCAAAGATGATTGGTTCGCCTCCTGGGTACGTCGGCCATGACGAGGGCGGGGGACTCACGGAACTCGTGCGTCATCGCCCGTATTCCGTTATTCTTTTTGACGAGATTGAAAAAGCGCATCCGGAGGTATTTAATATCCTGCTTCAGGTGCTGGATAGCGGTCGCCTGACCGACGCGAAGGGGCGAACAGTGAACTTCAAAAATGCCGTTATTATTTTGACTTCTAATATCGGCTCTGAACACATAGACAAAATGTCCAGCCTCGGATTCGGAAGCGAGTCGCACGGCAGCGAGAGCGACAAGTACGAAAAAGTGAAAGAGAAAGTCATGGGCTCGCTCAAAGAATTTTTCCGTCCGGAATTTCTCAACCGCCTTGACGAAATTGTCCTGTTCAACATACTTTCTCCGGATGCCGTGAAAGACATCGTCAGGATGCAGGTGGGCATCATTGCAAAGCGTCTTGAGGAAAAACAGATAAAGCTCACGTTTTCGGATTCTGCTCTCTCGCATCTCGCAAAAGAAGGCTACAGCTCGCAATACGGAGCCCGGCCTCTTAAGCGATTGATACAGACGAAGATACTGACTCCAATTGCAAACATGATGGTGGCCCGCGGTGTTATGGAAGGAGGTTCCGTGCATGTGGACATAAAATCTGTTGAGGGAGAAAGAGGTAAAACGGAATTCTCATTTGACGTGCGAAAAGGCGCTGTGCGCAAACATGGAGTCCGCGCTCGCGCGAAATCGGCTGTAACCGCCTGAAGAATTCGCTCGCTCCGTTTCTTGTTTTTGATATACTGCGGCAGTTGCGCCGGTGGCGGAGCGGTCAATCGCGATAGACTGTAGATCTATTGCCTTCGGGCTACGCAGGTTCGAATCCTGCCCGGCGCACATTGAAAATATCCTCAATTCTGGCTTTTAAGAAATCTTCGCCAGCCGTATAATTACGCCACCAAATGGAGACTTTCTCGCTCATTGTTCTTTGGGTTCTCATTCCAGTTCTTTGTATTGTGCGTTTATTCTTATCATTGTTTTATTTCTGGCGTAAGAAATCTAATGCCTCGATTATTTCTAAAGACTTTTTTAAAGAGGGGGTTTTCACACTATGCATGGCTTTTGTTTCTGCCTCTCTTTTCATGATTTGAACATAAATTCTTGTGCTACAATGCATGGAATGGCGTACAGGAAAATCGGCATACATCTTATTTTGTTCACGCTACTTATCCTTATTACAGCACCCGCGCTTGTTTATGGCGCGGGAATACCGGAGAAGATTGTTACGTGTGACGGAGTTTCGATTGAGGGGAGGGGGGTGGAATGTACAGTCTGTCATATCGCCCAAGCGGCATCTAACATTCTGAACACAGGTATTTTTATCGCCGTTTTTCTTTCAGGGATTTTGTTTGCTTGGGCGGGAGGCATATATCTCACGAACATCGTTAATCCCAGCGGAATTGCCAAAGCAAAGGCTTTCTTTGGAAACGTACTCGTGGGCTTGCTTATTATTCTTGGCGCGTGGCTTGTCATTGATACGATTCTGAGAATGCTGGTACCGAATAGCGGCACGCTCGGCCCTTGGAATGAGCTTTGCAATACAGAAGTCTCCAAATGAGCTT
>CAZSPA010000017.1:217-8836 GCA_964608685.1 uncultured Candidatus Saccharibacteria bacterium | reverse complement strand
GGCGGGTGTAAGATTTTCTAATTCGCTTCGCTCATAACAAAATCTAACATGAAAAGAAAAGACATCATCCCGCAGGATTTCGACGCAGTAACGATGAAACTCGCCAGCCCCGAGCGCATTCTGGACTGGTCAAACGGGGAAATCACAAAACCGGAAACTATAAACTACAGGACGCAGAGGCCTGAAAAGAACGGACTCTTCGACGAGCGGGTATTCGGCCCTGAAAAAGACTACGAGTGTTACTGCGGAAAATATCGCGGCATCAGATTCCGCGGAATAGTTTGCGAAAAATGCGGAGTCGAGCTCACACGGGCAGTTGTGCGCCGGGAACGCATGGCGCACATTGATCTCGCGACTCCCGTGTCGCACATATGGTTTCTTCGCGGCATTCCTTCTCGCATTGCGCTTATGCTGGGGCTTTCTTCGGCAGAAGTAGAAAAGGTGGTTTATTTTGCCGGATATATTGTTACGCAAGTTGTGGAGGCCGAACGCGCTCGATTATTGAAAGACCTAGAACAAGAGTTCTCGCAGAAAACAAAGTCGGCCGCTACGCCGGAGGAAAAGTTGCGTCTTAAGGATTTGGCCACAAAATCAAAGCGCGAAATTGAATCAATCAGAGAGGGAATTGTCTTGGATGAAGCGGCGTACCACCTTTTTGCCGTCAAGTACGGAGGGCTTTTCCGCGCCACGATCGGCGCCGAGGCTCTTTACAATATATTGAAGCGAATCGACCTCGAAAGTTTCATAAAGAAAGTCCGAGAACAGTATGAAAACTCCGGCGCGGCAGACCGCGACAAGCTTCGCAAACGATTAGCGCTTTCGCAGGCACTCCGGCGTGCGGGAGTTCGCCCGGAATGGATGTTTATGACGCGCTTGCCAGTTGTTCCTCCCGCGCTTCGTCCAATGGTGGCGCTCGAAGGAGGCAGACACGCTTCATCGGATTTGAACGACTTATATCGCCGCGTTATCAACAGAAATAACCGTCTGAAGCGCTTGCTCGCTATACATGCGCCGGAGGTAATTCTTCGTAATGAAAAGCGGATTCTCCAGGAGGCGGTTGATGCGCTTCTCGACAATTCCATGCGCCGGGGCGCTGGCGTACTTGGGATTTTGGGCGGCCGCAGGCGCGCTCTAAAGTCGCTGGCTGATTATCTGAAAGGCAAACACGGGTATCTGCGGCAAAATTTGCTCGGCAAGCGCGTGGACTATTCCGGCCGCTCGGTCATCGTCGTCGGTCCCGATTTGGCTCTTGATGAGTGCGGATTGCCGAAACACATGGTGCTCGAATTGTTCCGCCCATTCGTAATCCAGGGGCTTCTTGCGCGCGAACTCGCTTACAACATTCGCGGAGCGGGCCGCTTGATTGAAGACGAAGCGCCTGAAATTTGGCCGATACTAGAAGAGGCGATTCAGAACAAATACGTGCTTCTAAACCGAGCGCCTACGCTTCACCGCCAGAGCGTACAGGCGTTTAAGCCGGTTCTAATAGAAGGAAACGCCATCCAGGTCCATCCTTTGGTTTGTCCCGCTTACAACGCGGACTTCGACGGCGACGCTATGGCAGTGCACGTGCCGCTTTCGGAGGCTGCTCAAATGGAGGCCGCCCAAATCATGTCAGCAAATAAAAATGTTTTGAAGCCGGGGTCGGGAGATGTTGTGGTTGCATCCAAACTATTGGACATAATCTTAGGATGCTACTGGATGACGAAATCGATGCCCGGCTCGCGCGGCCAAGGAAAAGCGTTTCCTTCAACAAACGCGGCAATCACTGCGTTCGACTTTGGCGCAGTCGATCTGCGGGCGACTGTGAAGGTCTTGCCTTCCGAAAACCAAAAGTATGCGCAGTTTGGAGGGCAGGTTTTCGAGACAACGGTTGGACGGCTTCTCTTCAACTCTGTTCTTCCAAGCGACTTCCCTTTCATAAATGAAGAAGTTACCAACAAGCGAATGGGCGTTATCGTAGAAGACCTTGTAACGCACTACAAATTAGACGGTATTCCCGCGATTTTGGACAAAATAAAAGCGTTCGGATTCCGATATGCCACTTATGCTGGCGTCACGTGGTCTATCTCTGATGTCATAATTCCGAAAGAAAAAGAGAAACTCATAACGGAAGGACGCGAACGAGTAGCCAAAGAGCAGGAAAACTTCAACAATGGCCTCCTTACGGAAGACGAGAGATACAGGATGACAGTCGGAATTTGGGGCAAGATTGGAAACGATTTGCGCAAGCATGTCACTGTGGCTCTCGACCCCAACGGCCCGGTCCACGACATGATTTCTTCCGGCGCTCGCGGTTCCGTCGTACAGCTTCACCAAATGGCGGGTATGAAAGGCCTTATTACAAACCCGCGCGGAGAAATCATCGAGTTCCCCATTACGTCTTCTCTGAAAGAAGGCCTTACTCCAATTGAATATTTTATTTCCACGCACGGCGCGAGAAAAGGTCTTGCGGACACGGCGCTCAACACCGCGCGCGCGGGGTATCTGACGCGCCGCCTCTTTGATGTCGCGCACGATGTGGTCGTACTTGAGGAGGATTGCGGAGCGAAGGACGGGGTCACTATTCGCCGACCGGGTAAAGAAAACATTGGGGGTTCGTTCTCCGACAGAGTTACGGGCAGAGTACTCGCGGAAGATGCTGTTGCTGGAGCTAAGACTATTTTCAAGCGCAATCATTTAATAAGCCGGGACGATTCAAGGGTGATAGAGAGAAGCGCTCTCCAAGAAGTGTCTGTTCGTTCTCCTATGACGTGCAAGGTGGCGCGGGGCGTCTGTCAAAAATGCTACGGAATGGATTTGACGACGGGGGAAATTATCGATGTTGGCGAGGCGGTCGGAGTTATCGCCGCGCAAGCCATCGGCGAACCGGGAACCCAGCTTACCATGCGTACATTCCACACGGGAGGAGTTGCGACTGCGGGCGGAGACATCACTATGGGTCTGCCTCGTGTTGAGGAAGTCTTTGAGTCGCGAACTCCGAAACTGCCTGCGACAATCGCCCGCGTGTCCGGCGTCGTATCTGGCATTGAAAAATTAGGCGACGAGACCGTTATCACCATCATTCCAGAGACTGCATCAGTAAAGAAGGGGAAGGCGGCGAAAAAAGAAACCGAATACAGCGTGAATCCGCTTCGGACCGTTATCGTGAAGAGGGGACAGAGCGTAGAGAAAGGCGACTTCCTAACGGACGGCTCCGCAGACCTTGAGGAGCTGTTTTTGCTCGCAGGAAAAGTCGCGGCGCAGGAATACATCATCAACGAAATTACGCGCATCTATGAATTGCAGGGGGTTTCCACTTCGCGCAAGCACTTGGAAATAATCGTCAAGCAAATGTTCAGCCGCGTTTCTGTCATTGCAACGGGCGACACGGGAATCTCGGCTGGAGACATTATTTCCGACTTTGAGTTTGAACGAATTAATAAAGTACAGAAGGAAGTTGATGGCGAGCTGGCCAAAGGCAAACAGCTTCTTCTTGGAATCACGGAAGTGTCGCTCACAAGAGCGTCTTTCCTCTCGGCCATTTCATTCCAGAACACCCCGCGCAAACTTGCGGAAGCGGCGGTTTCCGGCGCGGTTGACCGCCTTGTGGGACTCAAGGAAAATGTCATTATCGGGCGGCTTATTCCCGCCGGCACCGGTTTCAAAGGAAGCAAGAAGCATGCGATGGTTGAGGAGATGGAAGCGGAGCTCCGTGCGCAAGAGGCGGCGGTTGGTACCGATTCGGTAGCAAAAGAATAGACGGCCCGGCCGACGACTACTGTCGCCCGCACCTTCGGCACTCTCGTGCCTACGGCCTGCGCGAGACCCTCACAACACAATACCCGCTCGCTGGAGGTGGTAAATAGTCCCTAGTTGTATACTTAACAGTATGGACACAGTCAGAAAAGTTAAAGACAAACTATCCATCGTCGACGTGGTTTCGCAGTATGTAAAGCTTGAGCGGGCGGGGAGCGCGCTCCGCGCGCGGTGCCCGTTCCACAGCGAGCGGACGCCGTCGTTTTTTGTTTCCCCTGACCGCGGAACGTATCACTGTTTCGGATGCAATGTCGGCGGGGACATTTTCTCTTTTGTCGAACAAATCGAAGGCCTTGATTTCAAGGGTGCTTTAAAGATTCTCGCGGAGAAAGCCGGCGTTCCACTCGTCTATGAAAAAAAGGGCGAGCGCGATTCGCGCGAGCGTTTGTTCGAACTTCTGGAAACGACGACTATTTTCTTTGTCTCAAATTTGAGCGACGGAGCGCGCGAGTATCTACACAAACGAGGCATAAACGACGAAACAATAAAATCATTTCGCGTGGGGCTCGCGGGGGAATCGTGGAGCGATACATCCAATTATTTGCGCGGAAAGAATTTCTCGGAAAAAGAAATACTTGATGCAGGTCTTGCGAAACGAGGAGAGAGAGGATTGTTCGACCGATTTCGAAGCCGTATCATTTTTCCAATAGCCGACAGCGCAGGGCGAATCGTCGGATTCTCCGGCAGAATATTCGGTGAGAAACAATCTGAAGATGCTCCGAAGTACCTGAATTCTCCAGAAACTGTTCTTTTCCACAAGTCGAAGATTCTTTACGCATACGACCGCGCGAAACAAGCCATCCGAAAACATAATTGCGCCATTCTTGTGGAAGGGCAGCTCGATTTATTGGCTTCACATCAGGCTGGATGGGGAAATACCGTTGCAGTGTCTGGAACTGCTTTTACGACAGAGCACGCGGTTTTAATAAATCGCATGACAGATAATCTTGTGATTGCGCTGGATGCCGACGAGGCGGGGATAAAAGCGGCGGGCCGTGCGGCGCGCTCCGCGCTCCGCGCCGGCCTTAACGTCAAAGTTGCCCGTCTGCCCAAGGGAACGGATCCCGCGGACTTAATATTAGAGAAAGGAAAAGAGGCGTGGAGTACTGTCATACGCGAAGCGAAAGACATAATCATGTTTTTGCTTGATGTTCTTCATGAGCACACGGGGCAAGGCGCAAAAAGCCACTTAGATAAAGAAAGATTTAGAAAGGCGGTAGAGACTATCGTGTTGCCATTTCTGGCGGATGTTCAGAGCCCGATTGCGAGAGACCAGTATGTACGCGAAATTGCTGGCCGACTTCTGGTGTCTGAGAAGTCTGTCCTTGATTCGCTCGCCGGAGTCCCGCGGGACTCTTCTTCGGATGTTTCTATAAGCAATGAGGCAAAACCCGCCTCCGCGGAACGTTACGGCAGGGCGAAACAAGCTTTCTCATTATTGCTTTGGCAGGAATCCGATGCCAAACCAGAGCTGAATGTTAAGGAATATGCAAAGGAGTTCGAGAATGCTATCGGTGCCGACGCGTACAAGATATTGCGAAGTTTACCGGGGAGCGAACAAGAGGCACTTAGATTCTCCGCTGAAAATATGTATGGAAAGAGTTCGGGAGTTAAACGCGAGGCGCAGGCGCTACTAGATACATTGCTTGGCGACAGGTTAGCGATTGAGCTTGCAAAAGCCACAAGTTCTCTGAAAGATGCTGAAAAAGATGGGGATGATGGAGCCGCAAAGGAGCTTATGCGGGAGTGCAAGCTGTTGACAACTCAGATTGCGCAACTTCGCGGATAATATAAAATAATGCATATAAGCGCCGCTAGAGCGGCGTTTATCGTCTGTTGTATGGCAAAAAAAAGCAAGAAGAAAGCCAAGAAACATTCCACGCCCGCAAAAAGAAAGCGTGCGCAAAAAAGACACGTTAGCAAAAAGAAAATTGCAAGAAAGAGAAAGAGCAAAGTTGCAAAGCGCGCCCCAACTCGCAAAAGAAAAATTGCCAAGGCAACAACGGGACGAGTAAAAGGAAGAGCACGGTCCGGAAAAGCCAAAGACAAGGACCTCTCGAAAGTCGAAGCTTTGATAACGCTTGGCCGCGAGCGCGGATATATTACATACGATGAAATTTTGCGGGAGTTTCCGACGATTGAAGACAACATGCTTTTGTTGGAGGAAATATATGAGCGATTCTCGGTTGCAGGAATAGATGTTCTTGAAGGAGGCGGAATGCTCGACGACAATTCAGCCCAACTTGTACTCGAAAAAAAGAAACTGCAAAATCGCCGTGCCGACAGCGGGTTTGATTCCGTGCAGATGTATTTGCGGGAAATCGGACAATATCCGCTTTTAAACGGCCATCAGGAAAAAGAGCTTGCGAAAAGGATTTTGCAGAAGGACGACGAAGCGAGAAATATTCTCGCACGCTCCAACCTGCGCCTCGTGGTTTCCATCGCCAAAAAATATGTGAACCGCTCGCCCGACCTTACTCTCTTGGACCTGATTCAGGAGGGAAACCTCGGGCTTTTTAAGGCAGTGGACAAATTTGATTACACGAAGGGATATAAATTCTCGACTTACGCCACGTGGTGGATTCGCCAGGCGGTTACTCGCGCGCTTGCCGACCAGTCGCGCACCATACGCATTCCTGTTCACATGGTGGAGACAATCGCAAAATACAAGCAGAAATTACGCGAACTCTCGCAGCATTTAGGACGCGACCCGCTTCCGGAAGAGATTGCGGAAGAAATGGGAATTGAAGTTGAGAAGATTTACGTTATCCAGAAAATCAATCAAGACACTGTTTCCCTAGAAAGCCCCGTGGGAGAAGAGGACGACGAACGTTCAACTCTCGGAAGCTTTATAGCGGACGATACTATCGCTTCTCCCGACCAAGACGCCTCGCGCCGCATTCTCGGCGAGCAGATGGAGAGTATCTTAGACGAACTCTCGCCCAAGGAAAGGAAGATTTTGGAAATGCGGAACGGCCTTACCGATGAGGGAATTTGCTACACGCTTGAAGAGGTCGGGCGCGAGTTCGGCGTAACGCGCGAACGCATCCGCCAAATTGAGGCAAAAGCGCTGGAGAGAATTCGTTTCCATGAACGCGCCAAGCAACTGAAGAGTTATTAGGGACGCTCAAAGACCTGGTGGTTTTTAACGGAGGAATCACTCAAGCCGTTAAAAACCACCAAGTCTTCTCGCTGGAGTTTGAAAGAAAAATACACGCTCCGAACCCGCATTCCCCGCGCCTAGAACTGCATCAAAATATCTTAGTCTTCACAGGCGGAGTAGGATTTAGACACTCCGACAACATTTCTCCATTTCTACATCATTTCAGCATGCCCACATTCCTATTTTTTGCCATGGCAGAAAATAGGAATTTTTGTCTCACGGGGTTAAATCTCCGAAGGTTAAAATCCACTATATTTATCTATCGCGAGCAGGCGGGTAATCTCTTGCCCGATGGCTGTGATTTCATCTGCCTTGATGGGTTCTAATGTGGGCGCGGCATCAAATTCTTTTTGAGTTGCAGGAAATTTTAGGGGAGCACCATATTTCTGGAACGTGGCGCTTTTGGCGCGTCCGTATAGATGGACATGCAATTCGTTTTTCCAATTACCGTTGTCTTGATAGTTGATTCTGCCAAGGTCTATCCCACTGCGAAGAAGAACAGTACGCATTGCCTCACCCGCGACCATTGTTAGTTTCATTAACTCAATCGCTTTCTGAGAAGAAAGTTTAGTTCTATCCTCAACTGCTTCTTTGGGCGCAATAATCAAATGCCCTCCGTCTGTCCGAGAGACATGAGGGTTTCTTGGTGCGAGTATTTGGAAATATTTTGATTCAAAAACGAGCATGGTGTTTTTAGAAATTGAGATTCAGACCTTCAAACCAATGCTACATCTACACCCCAACTTTGCAAATGCGATGAACCCAAAATCTGCCTTGCACAGAGGTTTAACGGCTTGCCGTGAGCAGAATCGAACGGCTCATACGGGGTCTGAGCCGTTCAGGTTTTGGAGGGGACATAAAAATTCAACGGTCGGGACCGCGTCTCGACCGTTGATTAAGTGGGAGCAGTTTTAGACGCATGCTGGAGTCTCTCCGCACGTTTGTCCAATTCTGCTTGTGTCGTCCACCCGCGCCTGATCATTCTTTTTATCGATCGGGCATAAAGCACATTAGCCAAGCGTACTTCATGCTCGTCTTTACCTTCCGCTGCTGCAATTGTGAGCCAGTGGAGAAGGTAATACCAATCCTTTAGGTTGACATCGGCGGGTATTCTTTTCTTAATCAAGAATCGCGCCAGGCGGATGCGAACGTTTTGACTTAAGGGCATGGCCCCCTCCTATTTTGTACGTGAAATAAATCACCAGTTGCGATAATATAACTTCACACAAACTTTGCAAATAAATCCGAAATAAATCCGAAAATCGGGCTCGGGTAGGGGTATAAAAAAACAACCGACCCTAGAGTTTCACCTCCTTTCCGGGTCGGTCGTCGTCAGTTAGATAAGGAACTTGTATCTGTTCTTTGACCGCGCTTACCCTGCCATCGCTACGATGGCCGCGGAGAGCTCGCGCTCGCGCTTGGCTTTTTTCAATACCTCGCGCTTGGCGACACGCAAGATGCCCTCGAGCCAGCTCGTATCGAACACGCCTTTCTTGACCAGATTGATGACGGTGGCCACCATCTCACTGGCTACAACGCAATAAAGGGTGTCCTGCTTCGTGTTATCAAGCAGGGTATCGAGCTTGCGCCGCATTCCCCCGTCGCTTGCGCCAGTCTTGGCCTCATGGAGCAGAAACACCCACGAGAGCATCGTGGCC
>CAZSPA010000017.1:0-207 GCA_964608685.1 uncultured Candidatus Saccharibacteria bacterium | reverse complement strand
GTTCGGGCGGAACCCGATGCCGCAAAACACTCGCCCGTCCCGCTTGGCGTAAGTCACAGTCTCGGGATCTCAACGCCCTTTCCACCATATCCAGCAGGTCCGCGGGTTTGAACCTTTCCCGGCGCTTGGACGCGACAAGTCCAAGCAAGGCCTTCATACTGGCCCGTGTCGCCCGGGCCTGCGTCATGATGGTCATGCGCCGATCTC
>CAZSPA010000016.1:0-9099 GCA_964608685.1 uncultured Candidatus Saccharibacteria bacterium | reverse complement strand
GTCTACCAATCGAACCTGACAGCCAATGACACATCGTACCAGCCTGTCGCAAACGCAAGTGTAAACATAACAATTTACGACAATTCAACAGGCACGGTAAAGAGAAATTATACAATCAACGCTAGCGCGCATGGAGTTTTCAAGTCCAACAGTTCGGATGCGCTGACAGAACAGACTGTGACAGCGCCGGGCGAAACAGGATCTTATTATCTTGAAGCGTCTTACAGCGACCCGGACAGCGTTAAGTGGCACAACAAGCTGCCTTTTGTAGTTCTTTCGCAGACCATAGACGACATAACAATACGGCCTTCAAAGTCAAAGTTTTACGCAGCCGAGCCCGTGACAGTGTTTCTCGAGGCTATCAAGCGCAGCGGCGGCAACAGGCTGCCGGTTTCCAACGTATCCCTGAACGGCACTTTGCGGTCGGAAGACCTGGCGATTCTAAGCCAGTTTAACTGCACGACCGGCAGCACAGGCGTTTGCTCGGTGTCGTTTAACGCCCCGTCTTCCACGGGAAAATATGTTGTCGAAGCGAATAACTTTCTCGGCACAGGCTCCTTTTACGTGATACCGTTCAACATACAGGTCTACATGAAAGACGGCTTGGGCCAGAATTACAAGGAAGTGTTCCGCACAGGCGAGGACGCCTCTGTCGAAGTTCGCGTGGATTTGAACGGCTCTGTTCCCAGCTCGAGCTACACGTTCAACGGCACCATAACAAGCTCCGGCGGGAGTGTGATCGCTAACATAACCTCGACATTGCTCGAGTCGAACAACTCATACACGAACAAGTTCACATTCACCATAAGCAACCAGTTCACAATCGGGAATTATCTGGCCTCTGTAACAGCTTACGACAACGCCAGCCGGACGCGCTCGGCGACTGCGTTTTTCCAGGTCAGGGACTGGACAATGACGTTTAACAAGGCTTCATCAGGCTCCGGATTCGAATACGAATACGTAACATTCCCGGGCAGAAAGTTGAACTTCGAGATATACCCGAAAGACCGCCAGAACGGCAGCATAATAACAGGCTTGAACTCGTCCCAGTTTAACATCACGCTTGCGAGCACAGTGGGCGCTGCGTTGCAGGCTGGAAACGCGACATGGAACGCCTCCTGCGGAGGCGGGTGTTACACGTTTAATTTGACAGCACCCTCCGCCGTAGGCGATTACATCGTGTCCGTGTCCTTGAACCACAGCAGCGACACGCAAAAGATTGAAAGAAGGATCGCAGTAGCGAGTCTGACGCTTTCGGCAGGCTCAACAACGGAAACAGGCGAGCAGAAGGATTTATTCGGCACAGCAGAGCCTGTTTACCTGACCCTGACAGCGACCAACACGACGTCTTCCGTGAACCTGACAGACGCGTCTATAATCAATATAAAATCCGAGAATGGCACAGAGCTTAATTACACAAACACGACGTGGTTCGGCATCAATGTCACAGACAGCGTCCTTCAATGGGCGTGGAATTCCAGCGAGCAAAGGCTGAAAGTGGATCCGCCAAAGGCGGGGGGCGCGTACACGGTCAAGATCAGCGCCAATTCCAATTCGGTGATATCAACCGCGCGATTTATAATTAACCCGTACGACGTGTGCGTCGCGGCCAAAACCGGCGCAGGCACAGTGGATTCTTCAACGAGCTTCTACGCCTGGCAATATAAGACAACCGACACTGTGTACTTTGAACTGAAAGCGGTGCAGGCAAACAACCCGAGCGGCAGGGCAAACTCCTCATCCGCGAAGAACGGCACTAATTTCGGCATGGGGTTCGCCTGTTCCGTAGACACTACGCGCCAGCAGGTCGTGACAAACGCAACCATAACAGTTGACAAGGTCTTCAACGCAATATCCGGCGTTGCGAACAGCCTGAACTCCACTGAAACCGTTTGCAAGGCCGACGACAGCCAAGGAACCTACACGTGCACCCTGAAGCCCCTGAACAAGTGGGAGGGCGGTCGTAATGTAGCTGAGTTTAGCATAGTCGGGTCTGACAGGCAGACATCGGACAAAGTGGTCGCCATCTTCGAGTCCCGCAGCTTCTTTATCTATGGTTATCCAACGACCTGGGCCAACAAGCCGCAAAGCAACATAACATTCACGCTGAACCTTTACAATCCCGGAACCAGCTGGTGGAACAACTACGGGTCGGGCGGCTTAAGCGGGTCCGCAACAATACAAAAGGTTCAGTACATGGGTAAAAACGGCGAATGGGTGTGGCCGCCCGTGGAATATCCGTATAATACGACCGGCGTCAACGCGTCTAATATAACGTCAGGGACAGGCTCATTTTCCCTGGATCACACCAGAGCCTCCAAGGGATCCTGGGATGTCGGCTCCTATTCTGTCGTAATCAAGGCGACGGATGCCGCATCCGGCGAATCGGATTACGGCGAGGTGTGGTTTGAGATAAAGAGATGGGACGCGTATTCCACGCCTGTGGAAAAGTCCGGAACCTCGTTCAATTACAAGTATTCAGTAAACCCGCGCGAAAACGTTTCGCTGTATGTCAGACTGACAACAGCCGGCAATTACAACGATAACGGAGGGGCGGACCTCGGCGGAAACGTGAGCGTGACTGTGAAAAGGCTTGAACAATACCCCAAAGAAGTCAACTCAAGCTCTTACGGCGTTGTCGGCATAAGCGTTAACAAGTCGAGCCCGTGGTATTACAGCGCAAACGCGGACACGTACGCCAATTATGTCATGACTTTGTACCCGGTTGGCGGCGTATGGGAGAGCGGATATTACAATGCCGTGCTGGGCATCAACGGCACAGACACGGGCTGGGGATGGTTCAACGTAATATCGTTCTCTGTGCAGACGCAGCCCACTGACGAAAACGGCACCAATTACGTTTACAACATGAAGAGCAACAAGCCCGTATATTTCAACGTAACAGCCTCGAAAAGCTGGAAAAATTATTACACGCTGGCAGACTTTGTGAACGCGACATTCGTGGACATGACAATAAGGACGTGGCGCCAGAGCGGAAACAACTGGCAGCCGTTCGAGTACAATTATCCGGAGGACATCAACGTTACTGTTGCCGGCATCACAAAACTTAACGTCAACGGTTCGGCGTTGCTGAACGTGACCCTGCTTTCCGGCAGCTGGCCGACAGGCTGGTATTCGGGCGACGTCAAATTAAAAAGCGCTTCCGGCGAGAACGCCGGCGATTCGGCGACAGGTTATATTTACTTTAACATCCAGCCGTTCCGCGCCCAGGCATCGGCGACGAGCTACGAGATCGATTATGACGCCAATGTAACCGCATCGCTGTACGCTTACGAATCGGACTGGCGCAGCAACACGGTTTTGGCAGGCAGCTACTCAATTAAAAAAATAAGAGAATCGCAGTGGACCGGGACAGGCTACAATTACGTGACGTATACGAATTACACGCCCCACAATTTCACAGGCCAGACAATACTTAACATATCGCCTGCAGGCGCGACAACGAACAACAAGTGGAGCCTGTCAAACTCCGGCTACCGTTATCTGACAATAACCGTGGAAGACAGCAACACGGGCGACACGCAGGACGCATGGCTGTCATTCAGGGCAATGCCGTTCCTGATATCCGTAGGAACGCCGTACAGCCAGAATTCCGTGGGCAGTTCGCAGAATGTGACAATACCTGTCACGATCACAAGCTCGAGAAACGGCTCGGCCGCATCCGGCAACATATCGCGCGTATCCGAATGGGTCTGGCCGGTACAAAACGCGTACAACTTCACAGCGGGAAGCTGCTCGTCCTCGACAAGCGGCTCATGCAAAATAACAGGCACGCAGAATGTTACGCTGCACGTCCCCGCAAGCGGGTGGTCAGAAGGTTGGCATTACATGGACATGGAATTCACCCCCCCGGACGACAAGTCGTCGAAAATATCTTCAGGCAGCGCATGGTTCCGCGTGACGCAGTCGTACACAGGGTCGTTCTCCAACTACGATGAAAACAACGTGTGGAAGTATTACATAGGTTTCAGCGAGAACGTCAGTTTGAGGATGCAGGCCTTGGACGCGAATTACGTGGGCCGCGAAGTCAACATAACAAAAGTCGAGTACGCTGAATCCGGATCGAATTGCTGGAGCGATTACTGCAGGACATTCGTAAATGCAAACTGGGAAATAATAAACGCCAACGCCAACAAACCAAACGAAACAAGCGCTGCGGGCTCTGTAATCAGGATAATAAAACCTTCCGGCGGCTGGCAGCGCGGCGACCACGTTGTCCGCGTCAATGTCGCAGGCCCGTCAGGGACCGCAACGTTGAAATCCGGCTATTTCTGGGTAAAAGACACATCCGGTCCCAATGCCACAATCGTGAGCCCGCTATTCAACGTTACTATTAATGCCTCGTCGTTCCTGTTCAATGTAACTACAACAGAGGACGCCACATGCACTTTCAACATTGTCAATTATGACAGCTACAACTCATGGTACTGCGGCGGCGCAAATTCGTCCACCACCTACAACACGATTTACTCCTACACGTGCAACACCACCACATTCAAGGGCGCTTCTTATTACAGCGTCTACGCAAGCAAATGGTCCGACTCAAATTTCCAGACAAACGGCACGCTGCACGCATTCAATTTCTCCACGGCAGGCATGCCGGCGCAGCACTATGGAGCGTACCTATGGTGCAGCGACGTGGACTGGAACAATGTGTGGGCTGCGACAGTATTCAAGGTTAATACCAGCATCAGCGGAGTAAATGTAACGCTCACCAGCCCTGCAAACAACGCGCTCAGCACGGCATCGCCGGTAAACTTCAGTTACAGCTTTACCGGCCCCACGTCCAACTGCGACCTTTACACAAACTCGTCCGGCTGGGTGGTTAATGCCAACCAGCAGTCGCTGCTGGCCGGGGCGCACAGTGTTACGTTGCCGTTGACTAACGGGACGTACATATGGAACATGAAATGCACGCAAAGTACGAATTCAACCAATTTCGCCTGGGGTTCGTCCAACCGTACTTTGTACGTGAATATAACAAGTTGATAACATGATGAAAAAATTCCTGTTCGGTATTGTGGCTTTCATACTGTTAGCGCCGGCCGCAAGCGCCACGCTGCAAATCACCGCGTTCACATGCGCCGGCCAGTCAGGGACAATAAATGTCCAGAACAGCGGCACAATGACGTGCCAGGCGACCATAAACAATCCCGACAATGCCGGGGCGTCTGTAAATTCCGTTTCTTTGCTGCCCAGCGGCAGCTGGACAGAATCGAGCAGTTATTCTGCGTCCGGTTTTTCAACAACAATCAATTCCGGCGCGTCCACAACAGCCACGTTCAATGACGTGCGCCCGACCAGCTCCGGATTAAACAGCTTCGACTCTATTTTGATAGATTCGGTCAGCGACACCTTTGTAGCTGATACGACGATAAACTCTGTTGATTTCAAATCATTGACAACGTCGTCGTCTTCTTCAAGCGCAGCATCGAGCGCAACCGTTACTGTGTTCGGCAATGTCCTTGTCGGCGGAAACCTTGATGTCACCCTGTCAATTTCACTGTCCGGTTGTTCGCTGAAAACCGGCGAGACGTCGTCGAAAAGCTTAGGGTCGTTATCGCACAACTCCGCCAGCTCCGCATCATGGCAGGTGACAATGGGCTCGTCAACGTGTTCGTACACTGTAACAGCGGCCGGTACAAAAGGGTCGGTCAGCATTTCAACCTCCAAGTCGGGCAGTATATCCAATTCCGACAGCAGCGGCAGCCCGGGCGGATCGAGCAGCAGTTCATCCAGCAGCGGAGGTGGCGGCGGGGGCGGCGGCACTACGACGACAACGACGACGACTACAACAACCCTGGGAAAAAACGAGGCCGTGGCATCCGGAGGGAGACTGGCCCCCCTGGTCTTTAAATTTGAGGATGAAAGCGTTCCCTTCTCTGAGATAACAGTGAGCACGATCGGCGAGGTCAGCGGCGCAAGGATAAAGGCGTCCATTGCGGCGGAACCTTTGGTCAAGGCGGTGAACGGGTCAGGAACAGTCTACAAGTATTTGAAAATCGAGAAGGAGAACATCCACGACAGCAATATCTCGTCCGTTACCCTGGTGTTCACAGTTGAAAACTCATGGTTATCCGATAACAGCCTGGACTCGGACCTGGTTGTGCTAAAGCGCCTGGAAAGCGAATGGAAGGACCTGCCAACGAAAAAAATAGGCCCTGACACGCCGGCGTTCGTTAAATGGGACATACAGGTCAGGACAGGCTACGAGGCCAGGTCGCCGGGCCTGTCCACATTCGCGATTGTCGGTTACCAGAAGCCGCAGGAAACCAAAACGCCGCAGGACATCGTGGTTCCACTGGTGCTTGTGATAGCGTTCATGGTCGCCGCGACCGTCCTGTTCGTAAGGCACCACCACAAGCTTTGAAATAAAAGTTTATATTGCAGGATTAAGAAAAATATGTATCTGTTGCCAATGATAAACGACGACAAACTGGGTGCATGGTGGTTCATAGCAGGCGCTGTTATAGTTATTCTGGCGTCGCTGCTGTCCATTGAGGCAGGCTTGTTAACAGGCGCGCTTATTCTTCTTGGCGTGGTCGTCGGGCTTCTTAACGTCGAAGACAAGGACACAACGCATTTCCTTGTCGCTGTGATAGCGCTGGCCGCGGCAGGCAACGCGAACCTTGACACGGTTCCGCTGGTCGGCACGCAACTGCAAAACATACTCAGGAACATCGGCGTCTTTGTTGCGCCCGCAGCGGTCATAGTCGCGTTGAAGGCGATCTACCAGATGGCCTCTGGGAAGTAACCAAATTCGTGAACTACTCCCAGCTTACGCAGTGAGCTTCTTGCCGCCAATCACCAGTTTAGAGTGTAGCGGAACGACACGCATCCGGATTGTAAAGTTAAAATTCCAGCTTGTTTACCCACTCGGGTATTTTTTCCCTGCCCACTTTGTCGTACTGCGGCCAGTAGGGCTTTATGTCTATTACCGGCGTGTTGTTCAAAACATCCAGGCCCTTCACCCTGATCTTATTGCCTTTGTGCGAAACCAGTTTCACAGTCGTAATCGCAATCGGATTCGGCCTTTGCGGGCAGCGGCAGGCGAATATGCCCACTATCGGAACAGCAGGATTCCCCTGCGGCCGGTGGGTTATGGCGTAACCTTTGACCCTGTCCATCCAGTAGACTATGATCACGTGCGAGTAATCGTCGATACCCTTTAAGGCTGCCTTAAATTTTTTGTCTACAATTATCTCGGAGATTTCACCGGCAAAACCCCCAAATCTCGGCTCCGCGACATTGTTTTTCACAAACCCTATCGGCTTTAGCGCGATCTCTTTCATAAATGTCATTGTGCGTGTCGAACTATTAATAATCGAGCTATAATAATAAAAGGAATTATTATTAAGGTTGGCAAATGGGCGAGGTACGCATTCTTGGGGCAGGGCTGTCCGGCATGTCCGCGGCCATAAACCTGAAAAAACTGGGGCGCGATGTAGTAATTTACGAGAAAAAACCCAAGCTGGGCTCGCAACACGAGGATTTGCAGGGGCTTGCGGACATAGTCGACCCGGAACCGTATTTGAAAGGCCTTAACATCGACATAAAACCGCAGGGCAGGCGCTTCCCGAAAATAACCTTCTGCACACCAACCAGGGAGTTAAACCTGCTGGCGCGCAAAGTCGGAAAGCTCGTATTTCGGGGCGGCTCGCGCTCATTAGAGCAGGACATTTACGAATACGCTGAAAAAGCCGGCGTGCGGTTTGAATTCAACGCGAATAAAACCGTCAGTGACGTTGACATCGTCGACACAGGCCCGCCGAGGTGCGACGCGCTCGCTGTCGGAGCGGTTTACGAAAACACAGGCTTCGACCGCGACCGCATGCTTGTCATGTTCGACGACAAATACTCGCCGAAAGGCTGTTATCTTTACGTTTTGTCAACATCAGACGACCGCGTCGAAATCATAAACTGCGCGCTCGCCCCATATGCGCCAGACGTCAGGAAACTTCTTTTAAAGGCCATAGAAGAGAAAAAATTCCTGCGCGAAATCGCAGACGGAAAAGCCCCGATAGGTTATTTCAGCTGCACGGTAAATTTCAACATACCGAAAACCGCGGTCATGGACGGAAAACTTTATGTTGGCGAAGCGGCCGGGTTCCAGGACGCGTCCGTAGGAACGGGCATGCGATACGCCCTTGAATCAGGCAAAATGGCAGCGGAATCCATTGTTTATAACAAAGATTATGACGCCATGTGGAAGCAGGCTTTCCTGCCAAGCCTCAAAGCGTCGTTTGCCCGCAGGTTCGCGCTCTCAACATTCGGCGACAAGGCTGTGGACTTCGTCTTAAAGGGGTTGAAAGACGGCGATTATCTCGACGTAGACGGAACAATACAAAGCGCTTACGCAGGCGCCGCAGAAAAGATTTTATTCAGCGCAGCCAGGATAAAAAATTTATTCACAGGCAGGTGGTACTGAATAGTGGAATTTATCGGCTATCCGTAGGCCTGCTCTCTTCTTTTGATGTCGGTTATCAAAATCTGATTTTGATGTATAGAATAAATAACGCGGAAATCCCCGACTCGCAGCCTGAAAAGGTCCGGCCCGTTGCCACCAATTTTCAGCTTAACCACGTCGATCTGTGCGGAATAGGGATTCTGGGCGAGAAGTTTCAGCCGTTGCTTTATCCTTGCCTGCGTTTTCTGGTCCAGTTTTTTTAGAACTTTGTCAGCGGCCTCATGTATCAGGACGTCCATTAAAGCTTCATCTTCCTGAATTTCTGCTTCTCACCAAGACGCCTGTACTGGGTTGAAACAAAATCCTCGTATGTAGCGGACATTCTTTGTATTATGTCATCGTACGTGTCCCCCTTGGACCCGAAATGCTTCAAAAGTTCCTTTGTTTCTTTCCTAACCGCTATAGTTGTATCCGTCATTCCATATCGCCTATAGTTTCTATTAAATCTATAGTATTAATAAATAGTGGGGAGACCATGATTTGAACACGGGTTATAGCCAGTTTGTTTTCACAAACCCCAAGGCTATGTCTTAGACCAGGCTAGACCATCCCCCCTTTCCAACTAAAATATAAAACATGCGTAACTTAATAATTCAGTCGTTTGGCAGTTA
>CAZSPA010000015.1:0-9121 GCA_964608685.1 uncultured Candidatus Saccharibacteria bacterium | reverse complement strand
GGTTGGGTTCCAACTATGTCGGCTTGTTCGGAATAAAGGTGAACGTAACCACAGGCAACCTTACCCATTACGCTGCAACATCGACCGCGCAGGGCTACTTCAACATACAGAAGAACGGGCTGTCTGTCGAGCCGTCGTCTGAGTTCGGCGAGGGCGGTTTCCAGGCCATGCTGCTGCCCGGATCTAACACGTCATTCAAATTAACAGCATTTAACATAACCAGCGGAGAGAACATGCCGGGCGGAAACGTCACATACGCCTGGGTGAAAAAGATAACGATAATGTCGCTTTCGGGCGGCGGAAGTTCGGAAATCTCAGGCCTGGAAAGCAATTTCACTTTTGTAAGCGCCGCGCAATCAGACGACGGGACGCCCTACTTGTCAGGCGGGCCGATACCGACTGTTGCCGGGCCGCAGATGATTACGGTCATGGCAACCGTGGCCGGTGAAACGAACATATCGGCCGACGCCTTCTATCTTGGAAAATACCTCATGGGATTCGGAACGCCTTCCGGAACAAGGTTTGAGGGCGGTGGTGAAGGCGGGCACGAAGGCGGAAAAGGAGGGGGCATGTCAATAGACTGCTCCGGAACAACCGAGTTTAATGTGATGGTCTTTGATGCAAAAACTTTCATGCCCGCTAGCTCTGTTTCATTTTTGTCAATACTGTCCGCGCAGGACGAGCTCACAGGTTCCGACGTTTCGTCGTGTTTAACCGTGACAAAAGGCTTGACGGATTCGTCGGGGCAGGCAAAGATCAACGTGACGTTCTCCGGCGCTTGTACGTATGCTGGTTTCCATTTCATGCTGTTCAACGTGTCGTTCCAGGATAAGACGGATCAGGTTCCGGCCGGGTTCAGCTGCGAATCAATGTCAATGACGCCGAACACCTATAACAGCCTGGGGCAGCAGAGATTTTCGTTCTCGACGACGTCTAACATAACCGTTTTTGTGCAAAATCCTTCATACACCGCAAACTCTTCCAGAGTTGTTGTGGGCGGTAATATGAGCGTAGTTGCGTTGATAAACATGAACCCGTCAACAGGCGCCAACGTGCTCACAGCGATAAACCCGATAATAGTTAACATATCAAACTCAAGCGGTCAGGCCAATGGCACCCTGACAATAAACCCGATGCATTTCATGTCTGCCGGCAAGCCATTAACAAAATGGCCCAACGGCTTTTTCGAGCTCCGAATAAAAGTCTGCGACAACGCTTCGACAGCGACGAAAGGTTATGCCGGCTCCTGCGGGACTTCTTCCAATTCGGGCTTCAAGGTCGCGTCGTTTGACATGTGGACAGATTGGTGGATGAATCCGAGCAACCAGGCTGCGACTTATCAGCCTGGACAGAATATAAGCAATCTAGGTGTTTTCGCAGACCTGCCGACCTGGGATCTTGTAAACATCACAAGAGTTGTCATAGAACTGATTGATTTCGAGAGCGGCAAGAAGTATAACACAACAATGTTTTACCCCAACGGAACGGCGGCACGGATGAACAGCACGCCAGCATATTTCCCTTTGAGTACCATAGAGAATGTAACAATACCGAACTTCACAATACCATCAACCCTTAAGGCCGGCGAATATGGCGGAATAGTAACAGTCACGAACGGCGGCATCACGCCTTCGGAGACGAGCGAGGACTTCATTTTCCTTTCGGTAAAAGGCCTGACTGTGGGGATGGCGCCGATTGAACAGTGGTCTGCCCCGAGCGGGCATTGTTCGCCAGCATTTTTCTATGACCTACAATGGAACGCTGGTATGCACGCCGCACAAGGGACAACAGACGGCTGGAATGTCGGAAACTGGAGCCGAATAAATACCACATACTTGGGCATCAACCTGAACTCAGAACAAGGATTTTCAACAATGGTATGCACAGGTGCGACGCTCGACCTGTCAAACCAAATGAACATGAGAACGACCAATTTAACAAACATAAACGTGATGACCGTCGTGAACGACACGCATTCCTTTGTTTTCCTTGCCAACAGGACTAATGTCACACAAACAGTAAGATTATTGTCGACTCAGAATCTCGGTAGCCTTGTATTGGGTGCCAACAAACTCTACCTCTGGACTGTTGACGGCGCGCCGTTCATACGATTTGTAAACGTTACCACATTATCAACAAGCGGCCAAGGCGGGCAGGGAACAGTAAGCAGCAACTTCGCGTTTGGCGGAAGCCACAGGATACGCGAGCAGATATGGCTGCCCATGGTCGCGTTCCGCGGGAGCGACGGGCAGTCTTCGTCTGCGACAAGATTGCCGAGCCACTGGTTCAACATAACCGAGGTTGCGGAGATGAACACGGAAGGGTTCGGGATAAAAAACAAATTGCCGGTATTCCCGTACGACTATAACAACACCGCGTCTAATACTCAAAACAGTACAGGCAACTGGACCGACTTCGAAGGCAACGCGACAAACGCCGACGGCCTTGTGTTCATACCGTTAAACGTAACCAAGAGCGGAAGGTTCATGGCGTTCTGGAAGGTTAACTCCACACCCGCAGAGAAATCGACATTTAAGAACTCTATAAACTTCAACGTACGCTCGTTTAATACGCAGGGCACATTCGTGCAGCTGATTCCAAACACTACAAAGAGGATAATATTGAAAGCGAACATCACGACGTTTAATGCAACTGTCGGCGCTAATTCCTCAACATCCGGTTTCGTGGCTGGTTCGTCGCCTGTGTTGTTCTTCAACGGATCGTTTACTGAAACAGCGTCAGACCAATTTATCAGGGACGGCATGCTGTCAACGTTCTATTTCGTAGTCACGAACGCGACAGCGCATGACCTCACAACACCGAGCGCTGTGAATTACACGCGCGGGAATTTGACGATACTGTATATGGACGACGACAATGTGTTTTCAAACAGCGGCGCATGCGGTGCGAGCAACGGAGCAAGAAGCCAAACGACCAACGAATTGGCCTCGGGGTGCGGCGCAGGCCTTTCAGGCGTGGCATTCAACTACCCTACAATGTCCGCGTCCGCGTCTGACGCAAATAAAGCGCTGAGTTTCGGATCGTTCATAACGCTTGGTTTGACAGATTGGTACATCAACAACACGCACGCGATATTAAACTTCTACGAATCCTCGCCTTCAATTCCATGGGCTACTGTTGCTTCGGCGGCGCAACCGCACGGAATGAGGGTTTGCGCGTCAACGTTCTCGAACCAGGCTAAAAACGCGTCGTTCGCGTTGAAGTACAACAACTGGATGCAGGGCAAATTGTCCTCGTCGCAGACAGCGAACATAACAGTTTACAACTTAACACACGGGGGCGCGATAAATCTGCCGAATGAAACTTCGGCATCAATTTACGACGGCTGTTTGCTGGCTGAAATTCTGCCGCAAAGCGGGTCGTGGTCTGCCGGAAGGAGCGAAGTCGTCGGAACAGCCACGGAGTTAAACACGGCCGGCGTGTCAACTGGCGTGCAGGAAGAGATGTTTGCCGGGCCGATAGAATTTTTGAGCGGAGGAAGCAAGAACTTCGGATAGTGACTAAATGATGAAAACTTTCAAGATTGCATTTTTCTGGGCCCTCTCGACCGTAATGATGGTTACTGGTGCGTTTGCCGCGGTTACTGTTAATGACCCTTCTTATGATACAACCACGGTTGATACCGGGACTACAAGGACCGTAAGCGTCACGATGTCCACGGACTCAGGAACCGCAACGATAAGCTCGTTCTCTGTTTCGTCCTCGCCCTCGGGCCTGACAGCCGGCAGCGTTGACACGCCGTTCACTGTCGGAACGTCGGGGACGACAAAAACATTTACCATAAGCTCTTCCACAGCAAACACCTACACTTTTTCCATTACTGTCGTTGATTCTAACGGCGCGAGCTCGAGCAGCGGTTCCGCGACGATTGAATACGTAAACCCGTCGAGCTTGACGATGACGGTCCTTGAAGACCCTTTGTCAACTGTTTACGAAGGCAACAACACCGGAATGTCCGTGAGCATTTCAAACACCCTGGGAAGCGCGCAAACAAGAAATTTAACATTATACCAGAAGAAATCCAACGCGTTTAACGTCAACGGATCCATCGGCAGCGACACCGCAACTCAAACGCTGATATTGCTGGCGAACGACGCAAGCACAATAACGTGGAACATAACTATCGGGTCGTTCACAGGCGCGGGCCATGCGATAATACGGCTCGGCGACACGACAGAATCAAAGGTTTGGACGCTTACAAAAGGCACGACGACCACGGCAAGCTCTGCGACAACCACTACTTCGGGTGGCGTGGGCGGCGCGAGCGGGACGACGACGACAACGACGACCACGACCAGCACAGTCAAAGGCCCGCCCGGGCATGAGATACAGAACGTTGTGCGCGAACTGGTCCAAAGAAAAAATGAAGAGATAAAATCTTTGTTGGACAGCAAGGAGGAGCTGCAAACAGGCCTGAGAATCGCGCTTGGCAAAGAGCTGTCTGCGGAGATAAAAGCTATTGTTGCGGCGACAACGGAAAAGGTCCAGAAAAATATCGCGACGAACAGGACAATAGACGTAGACACCGTCAACCTCAAATCCACGGTTTCGCTCAAAGTGAAATACAATGGCACCGAGCAGGTTAACAACTTCATAGTCAAGGACGTGATACCGAAATCCTTCGCAAGCAGCGCTTCAAAAATAACCGTAACCGCGCCCGGGGCAAAGGTCAATGTTACAAAAGACGACCCTGAGTACTTGTTCACCTACCCGAACGTGACGCCCGGCACGGAAAACACGATAACATACAGCACAAACGAGCGTGCGTTCACGATTGCGTCTGAGTATGCCGCACCGATAATACTGGCCGAATCAACGCAGGTTTACGTGCCTCCGGCGGCTGGCGGAAATGTAACGACTACTACGATAAGCCAGGCCGAGCAGGTTAACCTTTGGTTCGTCGGGGCAGTCGTGCTAATAATCATAGGTTTGGCGTGGTACTACCGCCAGAACTACTCCAAAAAACCGCCGTGGCAGCCTTCGTTAACGTCAAAAAAGTAAATCAACCTGTTTTTAAGTCTGTGTTTAGAAATCTTTGTTCGAGAACTAGAAATAGGAACGTCGTAAACCGAAGCATACCCATACTATGCGGGTATGCTTCAATCTGTAACAGCCCCGTAGTGCAGCGGCCAAAGTGATTTTAAGTCACGGCAAAGCACGCCAGGCTCTGGACCTGGAAGCGGCGGTTCGAATCCGCCCGGGGCTAATAACCGCCCAAACTATAGCAACAAAATTATTACGCCCAGTTTGAGCACAGGGAAGGAGTTTATTAATCTGGAAGTGTTATAAGAAATGATCCGCGTGGACAGGGAAAAAGTCGTAATAAAACTTGGCGGTTCTTTTTTGTTTGATAAAGGTCCAAACACCAAATACATCAGCGAGATAGCGGGCTCCCTAAAAAAACTTTCGGACAAATACCATTTCATCGTCGTCATCGGAGGGGGCGCTGTCAACAGGATGTACGTTGAGGCAGCGCGGGAGATGGGCTCCAACGAGTCTTATTTTGACCTCATAGGCATAGACACATCGAGGTTAAACGCAAGGCTTTTTGCGGCAGCGCTTGGCAGCTCTGCTTACCGCGAACCGTGCAAAAGCTTCGAGGAGCTGACAGCGGCGGAGGCGACCGGCAAGGTTATTGTTTTGGGCGGGCTTGTTCCGGGCCAGTCAACTGACGCGGTCGCCGCGGAAGTCGCGGAATACCTTAACGCCAAAAAACTTGTGATAGCGAAAGATGTTGATTATGTGTACTCCGACGACCCGCGCAAAAACCCCAACGCGGTGAAATACGAAAAGCTCCCGAAGGACGAGCTCATCAACATTGTTTCAAAAACCAAAATACGCGCAAAGGAGTACTCTGTGATTGACATAGTCGCGTCGATGGTGATACACCGCGCCAAATTTTCCACGGTAATAGTGAACGGCGCTGATGTGAAGAACATGGAAAAGGCGATTGTCGGCGATTCGTTCAAGGGGACGAGGGTAGTTTAGATTATTTTTCGTTCCTTTTTAATCAGTTCCATAATCCTTTCAAGCTCGGGCCGCAGCTCAGGATTGTAGCACCTGACCGGGATTCCGAATTTTAAGCACAGCCGTATTTCCTCTTCCATCCCGGCCGAGATTTTCGGGCCGCAAAGCCACATCTCGTCCATGACCTTTCTTTTAAAATGCTCCACATTGGCCGCGATCCCCAGTTCCCGTTCCTCGCCGACGTGGTCGTTAAGATATTGCACCGCGACCAGGTACGGCGCTACCGGTATCACGTCCTGCGTGTGTATTTCCCTGCAAATTCTCAGGATGTCTTTGACGTTCTCCTCCACCTGTCCCGCTATCGGGTGGGACACAAAAACCGTTTTTGCCATACCATTGACTCTGCGGGCAAAGGTTTATTAACTGTTCCGGACAAGTAAAAGCGGATAATATGGAAAAGAAGAAATCTGCGGCATCCAAAAAGACGGCACGATCAACCTGTTGCGGCTGCGGTTGCGGATGTTAGCTGGAAACGCGGCGTTCTGCGCAGGAAAAGCCAGTGAGTAGGCCAACAGGTGTCACAGGTTTTCTTTTACGTTGAGGCTTTTCTTTTTGAAAAAGAAAAGGGTCGGGGGTGTGAGTATGGTCGGCGGAAAAGGCGGTTGTGGTTGTTAATAAGCTCTTATGAACAATGGTTTGCCTAAGCAACCATGCACAGGAAATTTCAGTTTCCTGTGAAGCTTAACCAAAAAGGCAAAGGAATCAAATAAAGACGTGCCAAACAATCTCGTGGAGAAATTCAAAAGGGTCGCGCCTTATCTCGGTGCGGCCCTTGTTCTTATTGTTTTATTTTTCGTTTACTTCTACGACCCGAATCCCGGCGTTTGCACGGACAGCGACGGCTACGACATCTACAAAAAAGGGACGTGCGAGATCAATAGGACATCGTACATCGATAGCTGTCCCGGAATAAGCGTAAAGGAATATTCGTGCGGCGCGAATAACGACTGCGTTTATACGGTTTCCGCGTGTCATGACCGGACCGTTTGTTTGAACGGCGCGTGCGTTAATGAAACTGGCAAGAAATAATATCGGCGATTGAGAAAGCTCTGAAAATGCGGACACGTTCTAACTTGGGATTTTAGCCCCTGCTTAGGGTGCTGGCCGCAACGCGCGGGTCAAAGCCGGCCACGGCCGCAAAGGTTTTGTACATCCATGGCGCCGCGGCCCTCATCTGTTCTACAATACTGTCGTTTATCCCGGCCAGTATGTCCGTTTCTATAAAGAAGCGGCCGTCGTTTAGCATGATCATCTCGTCGTCCGGACTCAGCTTCGGGTTTCTCTGTCCCCAGTAATGGTTTGGGCCGCGGTTGAACCTTCTGGGTTTTACCCGGCCTTCTGCGGTTACCAAACCGGCCAGGTGGAACGTTCTTTCGACAAAGTCTCGATAAACTATCGCTGCGGTGTCCGGTACCGGGTACTCGCCCGCAAGGTTCATTGTCAGCTCTGAAATCATAGGCGGGTTATGCCGACTGGCTGTGCGTTGATAAGGCCTGTCTGGAACCCTCTCCGTAAAGCCTTTTACAATGTACACGCTCTGATTCATACATCATTGATCCCTGCTAAAGCTTAAATCCTCCTATGCTCAATTTCTACAAGTGATAAAATGCCTGTAATAGGAATGCAGTTAACTAAGATCGAAGCCAACAGGAAGAACAACCCAACGCCCGGGTTTAAGGTCGAATCGGTTCCGACCATAATTTCAGTTGAGGAGAAAGACCTCCCGGCGATCGGAAGTGGCGGCAAGGCGCTGGCCATCAATTTTACATTTAGTGTGGATTACAAGCCTGACATTGCGGGCATAAAAATTGCTGGGGAAATACTTTACCTGGAAGAGGGCGAGCGCGTTGGGGCGAAAACGTGGGCGAAGAGCAAATCGCTGCCGCAGGACATGATGATAGAGGTCTACAACACCATATTCAGGAAATGCCTGCTCAAGTCTTTGGTCCTGTCAGACGACATGCAACTGCCGCCTCCGCTGCAGATTCCGGTTGTTGCGCCGAAAAAGGGTTCAGGCAAAGCCGGCGATAAGGACAACGATGAAAGCGGCGTCGAAGGGCAGAGCAGCTACATAGGATAAATTAAATCCGCATGAAAAGTTCGTCCATAATCTTTTTCAATCGCGGCGCCTGGGCGCACAGCCTGTCCAACGCCTGTCTGTTTTTTGCGTCCAGCAGGCTTTCTTCAACATAAACAACGCCGCCGTGGTCGAACAATGCGACGGCCCTGTCCAACGCGTTCCATGGAAGAACTTTTGCCATGTCCATCCTGACCGGCCTGGGGTTCGCGGGCGTTTCTGAAACGAAATCGCTGGTGTCGGCCAGCCCGTATTGCACGAACCGTTTTTCCGGGCCTGTGCCGTTGTAAAACACCAAAGAGACCGGCTCCGAGCTGGCGTAACCAGCGAGCGGAAAATTAACCATTTTTTCGCCTGTTTGCCAGGCTGCCCTGTCCAAACCTGTCACCGCCATCATATAGGTTCTGATCGCCATTCTAAATTGAATGGGGCAAAAGGATTTAAAGCTCTTATTCCAGAGTGCCGGAGAATTCCTTGTAAAGCTGCGCTGCCAGCCTGTCCACGCTGTCCAGAATTTTGGTCCCTCCCTGCGCTGTGAACGCCTGTTCGGAAACAAAAAGCGCGCCGTCTTCCATGATAACAAGGTCTGCGTCGAAAAGCGGGGCTGCCGGATCAAAGAAGTGTGCGGGCACGTATTTTGCGGATTTTAACGATTTTATGGCCGCCCTGCGGACAGAAATACCCTCTGTAAATCCGTAGAGGTGGAAGTTTCTTGTCCTGTCGACTGTTCCGAACGTGAAATGTTTCAGCGCACAGTGGTCGAGGCCTGTCGGAACGGTTTGGTACTCAACCTTTGTTTTTCCCGGCCGTTCGCCGGTTAAATTGCTGACGGAAAACACATAACCTGCCTGTGCCATTGATGTGATTATCGCAAATAAACCATTTAAATTCCTGTTAACTGTATGAGGGCGCTTTTCGTCTGCCGCTTACAACCGCCGCACTTGGGCCACCTGCACGCGATAAAAAAGATTTTAGAGAAATACGATTCTGTTTTAA
>CAZSPA010000014.1:3927-10026 GCA_964608685.1 uncultured Candidatus Saccharibacteria bacterium | reverse complement strand
AAGCGAATTCCAATCTCTAGCCCAGGCTAGAAAGCTGCGGGCTACAGGCTACGAGCTCCCAGCTATTTGACCGAGCGGAAACCGAAGAGCACAAGTATCGAAGTACAAACGACCGTTGCAACGATAATTATGGAAACATTGCTCGTCCTGCTCGAGAGGATTGTGTATGTCGCCTCAACCCACAAAAGCGCGATGGTGAAAGCGACCCACGGATACTTCATAAATTATGAATCTTGGATTTGCTTATAAAACCTCTCGCAGGGCAGTATACAACTCCGGATACTTCTCGGCAAGCGCGCCTATCTGGTAAATAAGTTTCTGCCTTGTATGCTCTCGGCGACGAATCGCCTTGTCTTTTTTGCTCTCTTGATATTCAATGTCCCCTTCTCTGCCGACAGTGTTAGCGAGTATATCTGGAGAAAAGGTCTGACCTCCATCTTTGCGGGCGAGTTCCGTTGCGTGCCAGGGATTCTCCCGCTCGACCCTATCAATTGGGAACTCATCGAAGAATCCTCTTACGGCCTCCCTCATATTAAATTTTGGAGCAAGGTTTAAACACACCATGTCGACAATTAGAAGAGCTCGAATAAAGCCGATAACATCTCGTGGGAAAATCATCCCGTATTGTTTAAATGCCGTAATCATTTTGAAAAACGGAGTGGCAGAACTGCGCTCAACCGCAGCCAGATTCATATCTTCTACTTGCCTGTGCCACCCTTCCATTATCGGCTCCAGCTCTTTCGATAGGTTTCGTATTATGAAATTGATGACGATTTCAGCGGCCTGCTGGTATCTTGGCTCGCGTAAAAACAGTTCTCGCGCATCTTTTTTGAGACGCAGTTGTGCGAAGCGCATCAACCCATCCGTTGCGTATTGCGTATCGAGCTGTATCACCCCCAGAATGAAGCGAAGCAGGTGTACCGGACCGACTGTCGCGCGTCCCATCATGCCGAAATCGATGTAACCGATGCGCTTGTCGGGAAACACTAGCAAGTTGCCTGGGTGAGGGTCCGCGTGGAAGAACCCATCGACAAAGTACTGGCGCATTAAATCGTGCAAGAATGCGTTGGCAACCCTGAGACACTCCGGCTCGGAGAGAGTGGCACGGCCATTAATGATATCGCCGACAGGCACCCCATCGAAGAATTCTTCTACCAGAGTTGTTTTGGTCGTAAACTGAGCGAAGATGCGCGGAATTCGCACGCGCTTTTCGAGCCCGCGTTTTTTTACTTGCTCGCCCAGCTCCACAAGGTTTGCCGCCTCGACTCTGTAATCGAGCTCTTGCCGAAGCCAAAGCGTTAACTGCTCGATTAGATCATCGATAGACATATTCTTTAAAAAACCAAGCCTTTTCAGGAATCCTATGAAAAAGCGAAGGGCCATCAAATCTTCCCTAACGGTTTGGTCAGCATCCGGTTTCTGGATTTTTATTGCAACTGTAGTTCCATTGAAGACTCCTTTGTACACCTGCGCGAAAGAGGCAACCCCGATAGGGTTCGTTTCGATGCCATCAAAAACCTTTTTCATACTTTTTCCCGTTGCTTTCTTAAACCCTTTGAAGAACAAATGATTCGGCTGTGCAGTAACATTAGAAAACAAATTCATCAAAACGACAGCATACCGCGCAGGAATCAAGTCGAGGCGCATCGCAAATATTTGCCCGAATTTCAGAAACACCCCTCCCAATTCCTCCAATATTAGAAGAGTTCGGTACGGACCATCAAGCTCTCGTTTCGTTCCGTGTACCTCGGCGTTCTGCCTTATGCCCCATTTGGCGATAACAAGAAAAACTGAAAAGATTCGAATTGGCAGTTTCAACAGCATTTCCATATTGGGAATAATGACACCTTTTACAAAATCTCTTTCAGAGAGGTATACAATTCAGGGTACTTCTCGGCAAGCGCGCCTATCTGGTAAATAAGTTTTTGCTTGGTGTGCTCGAAGCGTCTAATCGCCCTCCTTTCCTTGCTTTCTTGATATTCGATGTCCCCTTCTCTGCCGACGGTATTGGCGAGGATGTCAGGAGAAAACACTTGCGCAATGTCCTTGTCTTTCCGGGCGAGTTCCGTTGTATGCCATGGATTCTCCCGCTCGACCCTCTCAATTGGGAATTCATCGAAGAACCCTCTTGCGGCCTCCACCATGTTGAATTTTGAAGTGAGACTTAAACACACCATATCAATGATAAGAAGGGCCCGGATGAAGCCGATAACATCTGGGGGGAAAATCATCCCGTATTGTTCTGCCGCTTTAACCATTTTGAAAAACAATACTGCAGAACTGCGCTCGAAAAGCGTCAATTTCGGATTTCCCGTCTGCCTATGCCACTCTTCCGTTATTGGCTCGAGATCTTCCGTGAGCTTTCCTATTATGAAGTTGAGGACTATGTCTGACGCCTGCCTGTATTTCGGCTCCTGCAGAAAGAGCTCCCTCGCTTCTTCTTCGATGAGCGTGCGCGCAAAACGCACTAGTCCGTCCGTGGCGTATCGCACATCGGGTTCAACTGCACCTTTAAAGTATCTAAGCATATGAATCGGACCAGTTACCGCGCGTCCCATAATCCCGAAATCGATGTAGCCGATGCGCCCGTCTTTAAATACAAGAAGGTTCCCTGGATGAGGGTCCGCGTGGAAAAATCCGTCCACGGAGTACTGGCGCATTAGGTCTCGCAGAAATGCGTTGGCGACGCGGAGTCGTTCCGGTTCAGGTAGAGATGCGCGGCCGTTGATGATATCGTCGAGAGACACTCCATCGAAAAATTCTTCTACAAGAGTTGTTTTTGTAACAAATCGAGCGAAAAGGCGCGGAACTCGCACCCGGCTTTCAAGCGCGTGTTTTTTTATTTGCTCTCCTAGTTCAGAAAGATTCGCCGCTTCTATTCGATAATCGAGCTCCTGCCTAAGCCACAGAGTGAATTGGTCTATAAGCTCATCGGCAGATATGCTCTTCAAAAAACCGAACATTTTTATCACTTTCAGGAAAAAGCTAAGAACCATCAAGTCCTCCTTAACAGTTAAATCAGCATCCGGTTTCTGGATTTTAATGGCTACGGGTACTCCACCCTGAACGCCTTTATAAACTTGAGCGAAAGACGCGACGCCTACAGGACGCTCTTCAATATCATCGAATACCTCACGCATTTTCTTCCCTGTTGCCGTTTCAAATGCTTCAAAGAAAATGTGGTCTGGTTGCGCAGTAACATTAGAAAACAAGTTCATTAGAACGCTTGCATAGCGCATCGGAATTAGGTCAAGACGCATCGCGAAAATTTGGCCGAACTTCAGATACACGCCGCCAAGCCCTTCCAGTATTAATAAAACGCGGTAAGGACCATTGAGCCGTCGTTGTTTGCCGTGCACTTTGGCACTACCCCTTATGCTCCATTTGAGAATTACCCAAAAGACGGAAAGTGTGCGAACAGCAAGCCGCAACGACATTTCCATATAGGAAATAATTACACGCCGGAACGAAATCCTTTAATCGCTATTATTGTCGTGAAAATCGCGCCCAGTAGGAACAAAGATGTGGTATCAACCCGCTCGCTTGCGTTCCCAATAATGAGCGTCAATGCAATCCAGACAGCAAGAATTGTAATGAAAATCCAAGGGTAGTGAGGCATACCCGAACACTAAAACTGCCGTAATTTTCGCCGTGGCAAATCCAGCGACCACTGGAGTTTTTTGGTGAAAGCGACCGATTCTTTAATGCAATGAGATGTATTCATAGAGGCAACGGCAGTTTTAGTGTGCGGGCATGTTGCAATCTTACTTGTGAATCTATCGGTGCGCAAAGATGCCGGGTGGATAGAAGTTACTTCTTGAGCCCTATCTTTTTCAAGAGGGTTCCGTATGCGCGCCTGTTAGTCGATTCTAAATATTTCAAATGTTTTCGGCGAGCGGCGACGAGCCCCAAAAGACCCCGACGGGAATGCTTGTCCTTGTGATTTTTATTGAGGTGCAGAGATATCTCCGCGATTCTGCGCGTTAAAAGCGCCACTTGTACCTGCGGAGAGCCAGTATCAGTGTCGTGGAGGCGGGTTTTAGCGGATTCCGCCTCTTTCTTACGCTTCGTAAGCATCGGCAAAGAGTATCATATTCCGGCATTTTTGCAATGCCCACCACATAAAATCTTTTTTTCTTGACTTTTTCGGTCGGAAACGAGAAAACTAGGGAAAATTGAGAAGGTCTGCATATTGGCAGACCTTCTTCACTCACCATTACCGTGGGGAGTCTTCTCCCGCATTGGCAGCTTTGGGGACGGGGACATTGGGTGCCAAATGTACAACACTAGTACAAACACCACCCCTGCAACGACCCCAGTGATCCATGGCGAGACACCGAAGCATCTCGTGACAAACCCTCCTCCGAGGGTCAGCGCGAGAAAGAGCCCAAGGGACTCCAATCCGATTCTTCTCATGTCGATCCTCCTAAAATGTCCGCCCTCAAAGAACATAAAAGAGCGGTTTGTTTAGCAATCACCATAGTACTATACTGAGTTTAATAAAGAAATTTGTAGGGTATTTGGCGTAATCACTACAAAAATCGATTTTCAGAGTAGATTATGGAAACCGTGATAAATTATTCATTGCTTTTATTCGCCATCCTTTATATTTCGTCTGTTACCGTTGGGCGAACTTTAATTGTGCAGAGAAAGATAAAAAAATCTCCCATTACTTACGGCAAAACAGACAGTGTTCACGATTTTCTAGGCAGAACATTAAAGATTTTGTATTTTCTAACAGTGGTAGGTATTATTATTTACTTAACTTCGGAAAACTTATACCAAAATCTACTGCCTATAAAGATTTTTGAAATTACTGCTTTGAAAATAATCGGCCTCATTTTGGCCTACGCCTCGATGGTTTGGACAATAATTGCTCAAGTGCAAATGGGAGCATCTTGGCGCTTGGGAATTGATGAAAATCAAAAGACAGAATTAATCCAAAATGGGTTATTTAAACTCTCAAGGCATCCAATTTATCTGGGAGTTATGATAAGTGCTCTAAGCCTATTTTTGGTTTTGCCAAATGTTCTTAATTTAATAATTTTCCTGATGACACCTGTGGTAATCGCGTTGCAGGCAAGATTAGAAGAAGAACATCTGAAAAAGATTCACGGGGAGGAATATTCTAACTACAGTAAAAGCACTCGGCGGTGGTTGTAATTACTATGAATATTTCATCGCTCGACATTACAATTATTGCAGTTTATATATTAGCCGTTCTCGGCCTCGGTCTTTATGTGAGCAAAAAAGAGGGAGCCGAAGACTATTTTGTTAATAACAGAAAAACGAAGTTATTTCTTTTAATTTTCACTGCACTGTCTACAAGCGTTGGAGCCGGCACGGTGCTTGGCGTAGCAAGCTCCAGTTTTCAAACAGGCATTTCGTTCGGCGTTCTTTTTATGATTGCGTCAGCTTTGGGTTGGGCATTGATGGGATATCTTGCGCCAAGGATTAAGCAATTCGGCGACGCGCAAAAAGCATATACTTTTGGAGATTATCTCGCCCATCAATATTCCGATAGGACCCGAAAAATCGGCAGACTGGTTGTTGTAATCGCTTATTTCTTCGTTACTGGAATTCAGTTTGTTGCACTCGCGCAGCTGGTAAATGTAACAACCAATATATCTTTCACTCCCGCGCTTTTGATTGTTGCCCTCGTAACTGTTTTATATACCGCCCGCGCCGGCGTGAAAGGAGATTTTTATACAGACGCGCTCCAATTTTTTGTGATGTTTCCGGTATTTATTTTTCTATTCATAAAAGGATTTGCATTAGTCAGCGTACAGGAACTGTTTGCGCTTCCAGAAGGATTTCTTAATTTATACAACTATAGCGGACCAATATTTTTTTGGGCGGGTGTCCTATTCGGGTTCCCGCTTATCTTAACCTCCGTAGACGCATGGCAACGAGTGTTTGCGGCCGTTGATGAAAAAACTGCCAAGATTGCATTTTACTGGTCGGGAGCACTAAAGGTAGGCGTAATAGGAGCGGCTATAGTTGTAGGTTTACTCGCACACCATATTGTTCCAGAAGCCAATCCCGATGGCGCAATGTTTGCTCTTATGGCAGAAATTTTACCCTCGGGACTTCTAGGGC
>CAZSPA010000014.1:2351-3917 GCA_964608685.1 uncultured Candidatus Saccharibacteria bacterium | reverse complement strand
TTTGGCGATAATTATGTCCACCGTTGATACTGGGATAATGGTTGGTTCCGCAACCATTACAAAAGATTTCTTTCTTGCAAAACGCCAAAATGCTTCCGAAAAAGAAATATTGAAAGTAGGAAGAATATCAGCTTCTCTATTCGGGCTTGGAGGACTTGCCATGGCATATTTTGTTCAAGATATTGTCACTCTAGCCGTGGTTTCTGTTCAAGTTCTTTTGATTTTTGCACCAGCGTTGCTGGGCGGCCTTGTTTGGGGTGTGACAAATGAAAAAGCCGCTTACTGGAGCATATTGCTTGGATTTTTAGTTACTTTGATTATTTTGCCAATCAATGTGAATTTCGCTTTCATCCCAGGATTAATAATGGCAATAATTGCTTATATTGTTCCACTATTCCGAGACAGAAGATTGTCAAGAATTTGATTGCATTTTTGGTGGCGTAATGCGAAAAGAGTGCGAAAACATTCCGTCTACAGGTGACCACCAACATCCGATAGGCCTTTTGCACCCTCGAGACTAGGAGCCAACACGGGTTCCACATCGCACTACCTCGCGGCGTGCCACCTATCTCTTTTTTGTGTCTGTAGTTGCTGGTGCTGGAGTTGCGGCAACCGGCTCCTCAACTTTTAGCAGTTTTACATCGAAAATCAGGGTTGAATTTGGCGGAATTGCGCCTACCTGCTGTGCTCCGTACCCTAGAGATGGCGGGATAGAAAGAAGGCGCTCCCCGCCGACCTTCATCCCATTGACCCCAACTTGGAATCCGGGAATTATTCCCTCCGCCCCCAAGGTAAATACGAGAGGCTGTTTGCGCTCTATCGAGCTATCGAAAACCGTTCCGTCCGTAAGCTTTCCCACGTAATCTACGGTAACTATCGTTCCCGGTTTTGCTTCCGCACCGGTTCCAACAGTTACCTCCTGCCCCTGCACTTGATCCGTTGCCGCCGGGACTCCGCTTGCCTGATCCGCCGGCGCGGCGGACTTCCATTTGCCTAGAATAGAGGGAAGAGAAGATTTGGGAACAAAATAAGCCAAGAGTCCGATAACTACTACTACCACAACGCCGATAACAACATTTTTAGTATTCATATGCCGCAACTGTAACTTATAAGAGAATATGCGCAAGGTGTGGATAACGGGAGGCGCTCAAAGACCGTCTGGTTTTTGACGGAGGAATCACTCGAACCGTCAAAAATCAGACAGTCTTCTCGCTGAGGTTGGGAGAACTTCAGAGATTCTGTGCGATAAGCTAGCATACCTAGATTGAGGAAGTTCAAACTCCATATACACGTTTTCTTAATTGAACTGAGGAGTACAATCAATTCATGGAACCGCTTGCATCGCGCATCCGTCCGCAAAAACTTGCAGAGTTCGTCGGACAGGAACATCTGACCGGTGTTGGGAAACCTCTTCGCGTCGCGATCGAGAAAAAAGAACTGCTCCCTTTTATTCTTTGGGGGCCTCCCGGTTGCGGGAAAACGACTCTCGCGCGTATTTATGCGAACGCGCTCGGAGCGGATTTTTATGAATTGTCGGCAGTTGATTCCGGAAAAGACGACATCAAG
>CAZSPA010000014.1:0-2341 GCA_964608685.1 uncultured Candidatus Saccharibacteria bacterium | reverse complement strand
GCCTCCGCCAAGGCTTCGGCGGGTAAAAGAGGGCCGGCACTTCCGTTTGGGAAACCACGTGTTTTGTTTATTGACGAAATACATCGCTTCAACAAAGCCCAGCAAGATTTCCTTCTGCCGTTCGTCGAGCGCGGGGACATCACATTTATCGGCGCGACCACGGAGAACCCGAGCTTTGAGGTCATCGCGCCGCTTCTTTCTCGCTGCAAGGTATTTGTACTGAACGAGCTATCAGAGCCCGAAATGGAGAAAGTTATTGCGCGCACGAAGATTAAGGTACCTAAAGTCGGGCGCGATTGGCTCATACAAATGGCATCTGGCGATGCGCGGCAGGCCATCGGAGTTTTGGAAACAGCGGACAAGCTGTACGGGAAAATCACCCTGGAAACTCTTAAAGAAGCGATTCAGTCAAAACATATTCGCTACGACAAAAAAGGGGAGGAGCATTACAACATCATCAGCGCTTTTATAAAAAGCATGCGGGCATCGCAGCCAGACGCCGCACTCTATTATCTTGCGCGCATGGTTGAGGCGGGAGAGGACCCGAAATTTATCGCTCGCCGCATGGTTATTTTCGCGAGCGAAGATATAGGGCTAGGCACACCGACCGCACTCGTTGTCGCCAACGCAGTATTCCGCGCGGTTGAAACAATCGGCTATCCGGAGGCAACAATCAATCTCGCGCACGGCGCCGCGTATCTATCCGGGTGCAAAAAAGACAGGCGCTCCTACGACGCGGTCTTCTCTGCGCTCGAAGACGTGAAAAAACTCGGCGCGCTTCCGGTGCCATTGAAGATAAGAAACGCCCCGACAAAATTGATGAAAGACCTTGAGTACGGAAAGAACTATGAAAAATACGACACCGAAAGTTATCTTCCGGAGAAATTAAGGAAGAAAAAGTACCTGAAATGATACCCGAATAGTGTGCGATGCGGGCCTTGTTTGTAAACGCCAATCTTGATATTATTGAATGCATGTATACGGCTGTCTACAAAAAAACAAAATCCGGTTATGTCGCATGGATAGAGGAAATTCCCGGTGTGAATACGCAAGGAAAGACCAAGAATGTTGCTACGGCAAACTTGCATGATGCACTGCGTGAATTTGTAACTGCACGCCGCCAGCTTAGCAAGCGCGAGTATCCGAAAAAGTCCTTTGTGCGCGAACCATTCTCCATGCGCGCGAGTGTCCGAGCATGAAGCGTCGCGATTTTGAACGGCACTTGCGCGAACAGGGCTGTGTTGTGTTGCGCGAGGGCGCAAAACACAGCGTTTGGCATAATGTTGGCAGTGGATTGTCCAGCACTGTCCCGCGCCACGCCAACATCGACGACCCATCTCTGGTTCGCAAGATTTGCAGAGACCTTGGCACTCTGCCTCCCCGCGGCAAATAACTTTTGTTATGTTTATGAAAATCGTTTCATGGAACGTAAACGGCATACGGAGCATCCACAGCAAGGGACTCTTTGTTCCGTTTATTGAAAAAGAGAAGCCGGACATTATTTGTTTGCAGGAAACAAAGGCGGAACAGGGCCAATCAGAAGTCGATTTGCCGGATTACAAAGAATTTTGGAATTCTGCCAAGAGAAAGGGCTACAGCGGAACGGCAATTTTCGCCAAAACCGAGCCATTAAGAATTATTCTTGGTATTCCTGACGTCATTGCTCGGAAATTCAAGCTCTCGGACGATGTATATGGCGACCCGAACGCGGAAGGGCGAGTCATCAGCGCGGAATTCAAAGATTTTTTCATAGTAAATGTCTACACACCGAATTCCAAACCGGATTTGAGCCGGCTTTCGCTTCGCCACAAGAGCTGGGACCCGGCGTTTCTCGCTTATTGCAAGGAATTAAAAAAGAGAAAACCAGTTATCGTGTGCGGAGACTTTAACGTTGCGCACACCACAGATGATTTGGCAAATCCCAAAGCTAATGAGGGCGAACATGGGTTCACAAAGGAAGAAAGAGGTGGTATTCAAGAATTTATTGACGCTGGTTTTGTGGATTCGTTTCGTCTTTTCACACAAGGCAAAGGCCATTACACATGGTGGACCCATTTCGCTAACGCCCGCGCCCGAAATGTCGGCTGGCGTCTTGACTACATTTTTGTGAGTAGCGAATTAGTAAAGAAGGTCAAAAGCGCGGGAATCTTACCGGAGGTATATGGCTCGGATCATTGCCCTGTCGTGCTAGAGATTAGCGACTAGAGACTAGGGTATAGGAAAACCAAAAACCGCCAATCCCTAGTCTTTCTAGTGGCTATACCCTAGTGGCTAGTGCCTATGTCCTTTACTGTCCGTTATCCACACCCCCCTCTTTACAATGTCCAATAGGCGTGTATCC
>CAZSPA010000013.1:0-10379 GCA_964608685.1 uncultured Candidatus Saccharibacteria bacterium | reverse complement strand
AGCGGCATGAGGCGAGGATTTTGTTGATTGCCGCGGCATCTTCGTGCGCGCCTTTTATTGTACACATAGAAGCGAGAATTTGTCGAATGGACGCGATGGTGTAGAATACATTCAATGATACGCATCGCTATCAACGGATTTGGAAGGATAGGACGCGGATTCGCGCGCGCGGTTTACAGAAAGAAAGATATTGAGATTATAGCAATAAATGACCTCGCGTCCGCGGGGAATCTCGCGTACCTACTCAAATACGACACGGTCTATGGCCGCGCGGCGTTTGCCGTCGAGGCCGGAGAGAGCGTAATAATCGTTGATGGGAAAAAGATTCCCATATTGGCGGAAAAAGACCCGGCGAAACTGCCGTGGAAAGACCTAAAGGTTGACATTGTTCTAGAATCAACCGGATTATTCACGAATGCCGAAAAAGCGGGCGCGCACATTACCGCTGGCGCGAAGCGCGTCGTTATCTCGGCGCCCGGAAAAGGCGACGGCGTGGAAACGATTCTGCTGGGGGCAAACGAAGAAAAATTCGCAACCTGCCAAATAAGCTCCAACGCTTCCTGCACGACGAACGCCGTCAGCCCGGTCATCGGAATCTTGGATGAAGTTGTGGGCATCGAGCGCGCAATCCTCAACACCACCCACGCTTATACCGCCACTCAAGCAATTGTGGACAGCGTAGCGCCGGACGATTTCCGCCGAGGCCGCGCGGGAGCGCTCAACATGGGTCCGTCATCTACGGGCGCCGCGAAAGCAACGGCGCTCGCGTATCCGAAATTGAAAGGGAAATTTGACGGCATAGCGGTGCGCGTTCCGGTTGCCTCCGGCTCGCTCGCCGATGTTACTTTTGTCGCATCGAGGCCTACGACCGTCGAAGAAGTCAACAACGCGCTCCGCGAGGCGGCAAAATCTGACCGATGGAAGACGGTGTTTGCGGTAACCGAAGAACCGCTCGTCTCCTCCGATATTTTGGGCTTGCCATACGGCTCAATCGCCGACCTTCCGATGACGCGCGTGGTTGACGGCACTCTCGTCAAAGTTCTCGCGTGGTACGACAATGAGATGGGATATGTACACACTCTCATAGAGCACGTGCTTCAAGTTGCGAAACATCTTTAGTTCATGCGTATTTACATTGCGTCGGATCACGGAGGGTTCGAGTTAAAGAACGCACTGATTGCGTTTCTGAAGGGGAAGCCGGAATACGATGTTGAAGATTGCAGTGCGAAAGCTTTTGATTCAGAGGATGATTATCCCGCAATTATTGCAGGCGCGGCGCGCAAGCTCTCGGCAGACGCTCTCGCTGGGCGCGATAGCCGCGCGATTGTCATAGGCGCATCCGGACAGGGAGAGGCGATAGTGGCAAACCGCTTTAGGGGTGTGCGTTGCGCTCTATACTACGGCGCAGCGGGCGAGCAAAAAGACATGAGTGGAAAGAAGTTAGACATGATTTCATCGACGCGCGAACACAACAATGCGAACGCGCTTTCTCTCGGCGCGCGATTCTTGACTGTAGAGGAGGCGAAGAAAGCGATTGAGAACTGGCTTAAAACGCAGTTTTCTGGAGAAGAGCGTCATGCGCGCCGAATCCGACAAATTGACGAAGTATGAATAAAATTTCCAATGTCAAATTTCTAAATAATATTCAAATGTTTCAATGTTTGAACATTAGTACATTAAAATTTAATTTGTAATTAAAAATTTGAAATTTGGCATTATTTCTCCATGATCGAAATTATTCCGACCAATACTTGTCCGTCTAATCTCACCGAACTCTCCAGTCGTTCGGAAGCTTTTACAGATTTTGCCAAGCAGGTTCAGCTTGATATAGACGACGGAGTATTCGCCCCGATAATTTCCTGGCCTTATCAAAACGGGCAATGGGCAGAGCTTGAGGAAATGGCAGTTAGCGCGCGCGCCCTCCCATATTCTGACATTCTGCAATACGAAGTACATCTGATGGTCGAAGACCCATTTCACATCGGCGAGCTCTTAGCGCGCGTGGGATGCCGACGCGTACTCGCGCACACAGAATCGTTCGACGACGCAAAATCCGTCAAAGATGCGTTTCTCGCGTGGAAATCTGCCGGAGCAAAGGAAGTCGGTCTCGCGATTCTGATTGAAACGCCACTGTCAGTTCTGGACGCGGCGGTTCCGCTCTGCGATGTCGTGCAAATAATGTCCATTGCAAAGTTGGGCAGTCAAGGCGCGCCGTTTGACGCGAGGGCGAAAGATAGGATTAAAGAGTTGCACGGGAAGCACCCGGATTTGACCATCGCCGTTGACGGCGGAGTATCCGAAACCAATATCGCAGACCTCGTTCGCGCGGGCGCGCGCAGATTCGGCGTCGGCTCCGCGATTTCAAGAAACAGCGACCCCGTTGCCGCATACGCCCGCATAAAATTGGCGGCGGAAAATGCGTTATAATCAAATTATGGAATCTATCACGGATGCGGAGATACTTGAACTTTACCTACGCGCCAATTCCATTCGCCAGACGATTATTGAGATGCTCGCGGAGGCTGGCTCTGGGCATACCGCGGGGCCCTTGGGGATGTCGGATATTTTTGCGGCGCTTTACTTTCATGTTTTGAAACACGACCCCAAAAATCCTGGTTGGACGGAGCGCGATCGTCTTATTCTTTCAAACGGCCACATTGTACCCGTTCGATATTCCTCTATGGCGCACGCCGGATATTTCCCTGTAGAAGAATGCTTGACGCTTCGGAAGTTTGGCTCGCGTCTGCAAGGGCATCCTGAACGCGAAATGTTGCCGGGGCTTGAAACTACATCAGGCCCATTGGGAAGCGGACTTTCACAAGCGGCAGGGTACGCTTATTCCGCGAGGATGGACGGAAAGAAATTCCGCGTTTATTGCGCGATGTCTGACGGCGAACACAATGAAGGAAATGCATGGGAGGGCGCTATGTTCGCGGCAAAATTCCGACTCGCCAATCTAGTAGGAATAATCGACCGAAACTTTATCCAAATAGACGGAAATACCGAGGATGTTATGCCGCTGGAGCCGTTTTCAGACAAGTACCGCGCATTCGGCTGGCACGTGCTCGAGATAGACGGAAACGACATCAGGCAATTTGTCTCCGCGTGCGAGGAGGCGAAAACTGTTACCGATAAACCTACTCTAATAATGGCGCGCACTGTTCCCGGAAAGGGAATCAAATCTATAGAAAACGACTATTTGTGGCATGGCAAACCGCCGACTAAAGATCAAGCTGTTGCCTTTTTACAGGAATTGTCGCTGGCTCGCGAGTCGCTCCTAAAGGCCAAATGATATGAAATCGACGCGAGACGGGAAGAATCACGTGATTATTCTTGAGAGGGGCGAAGACATCCTGCCTGCACTTCTGAAATATTGCGCCGAGAACAATATTACCGCGGGAGTTTTCACCGGTATAGGCGCAGTGAACAAAATTGAAATAGGGTATTATGATTTTGAAAAACGGGAATACCACTTTCGCAAAGAAGAAGGAGATTTTGAGGTAGCAAGCATGAACGGCAACGTAGCGATGTTTGAAGGCAAGCCGTTCGTTCACGCGCACGCAGTTTTGTCTCGGTGCGATAAGACCCTTGAGTGTATCGGGGCGCACATCAAAAGTGCGTCAGTTGCCGTAACGCTGGAAGTTTTTCTTACGGAAATAAATGCTTCGCTTGCGCGAGTACACGACGATTTTGTCGGCCTTAAACTACTTCAGGTATGATAGGACATACGCAACCCAATCGTCTTTGCGAGGCTTTGCCGAAGCAATCTAGAGTTAGAGCCGTAGACTCTGGATTGCTTCCCGCCACGCTATGCTCGCGGTCGCAAAGACAGAAAGCTCGATTTCATGAGTCTTTTGAGATTTTTGCGTAAGTCACATATTATGATCAACAAAAAAATGCACTTGCGCGAAGATTTATTCGAGTGCAAAGAGAAAGCGCCGACTCGAAATGGTTTTGGCAAAGGAGTCGTCGAGGCAGGACGTGCCGACTCGCGAGTCGTCGTTATCTCGGCAGACTTGGCGGAGTCCACTCGCGCCGATGCGTTTCAAAAAGAATTTGGAGATAGATTTATCGACATTGGCGTTGCCGAGCAGAACATGGCGACTGTCGCAGCTGGGATGGCAGTCTATGGAAAAATTCCGTTTATAACTTCTTACGCGACATTTTCGCCGGGTCGGAATTGGGAGCAGATTCGCACAACAATAGCCATCAACAACATTCCTGTAATAATCTGCGGTTCGCACGCAGGGCTTTTGACGGGTCCCGATGGAGCGACGCATCAGGCGCTGGAAGACATTGCGATGATGCGCGCTCTTCCGAATATGATTGTCATTTCGCCTTGCGACTCGGAGGAAGCGAGGAAGGCGACCTTGTCCTCTGCGAAAGCCGGAAAGCCGGTTTACCTGCGTCTTGCGCGCGACAAAACTCCTGTGATGACGACCGCTGATACGCCTTTTGAAATTGGCCGCGCACAAGTATTTTGGAAAAGCAAAGATCCGCAGGTTGCGATATTCGCGACTGGGCCCCTTGTACACAACGCGCTTGTTGCCGCGTGCGAACTTGAAGGAAAGGGAATCGGGACTTCTGTTGTGAATGTGCATACCATAAAGCCGTTAGATAAAAATACGATTGTTTCGCTCGCGCGCGAAGCGGGCTCCGTGGTTACCGTGGAGGAACATCAGATAGCCGGAGGCCTTGGCGGAGCCATCGCGGAGCTTCTCGCAAGTGAATGCCCGACTCCGATTGAATTTGTAGGCGTGCAGAACAAGTTTGGCCAATCGGGCGAGCCCAAGGACTTACTCGAGCATTATGGCTTAGGCGTTTCGCACATAGCCGCCGCAGTCAATAAGGTTCTCGGCAGAACATAAAAACGCAAGTATTCCGTGTGTCTACAATAATATACCATGGTATCAAACAGTAGGAAGAAAATAAAAGGAGTTATGTTTGACGATACTCCAATGGGGCTTTTGGAGGCGCTATTTGTTGCGGGTGGAATTTCTATTGCCTTATCATCCGCGCCTACTCTTTTTATTGCTCTTGCATCCGTGGGGTTCGCTCTAAAAGCGGACGACCGCGCGCAACGAAAAAAGATTCAAAGTTCATTTGATTATCTGAAGCGTCATAAATACGTTGCGATAAAGTCATTTCCGCAAAAAACAAGTGGCTCTGTGCTTACAGACAAAGGACAACAACGGATAAAACGGGTTTTATTGCGTCGAGCTCTTGAGTCACCGGTAGAGAGTCAGAAGAAATGGGATGGTATATGGCGGCTCATTCTTTTTGACATATCGGTTGAAGAGCGCGCGAAGCGCAACGCGTTTCGCGCGATGATTCGGCGTATTGGAGCAGTAATGTTGCAGAAAAGCGTTTGGGTTTATCCGTATGACTGTTCCGAACATATTTCTTTACTAAGGCAGTTCTTTGATTTGCCCGAAGAAGCGTTGCGGCTTGTAGAAGCTCATTCCGTCGGGAATGATATAGCGTTGAGAAAACATTTTAAGTTACTCTGATGGCTTGTCTACAAAATAATACCATGGTATCAAAAAGTAGGCGGGTAATGATAAAGATGGAATAAAAGATGGAATAGAATATTAGGTTAAATCGCTGTCATTTGGAAGTCTTTCGGGCGTTTGGCGTACAGCTCCTCCACCTGGCCTTCCGTGAGAAGCCCGGCTTGGGCGCCGACTCCTTGCACAACCCTCGAGGCGTTTATCATTCCGCGCAGGAGCGCTTCTTGGGGAGTGAGTCCCTTGATTATGTAGGAGACGCAGGTGGATGCAGTCGCGTCTCCTGCGCCGGTGCGGTTAACAGGCGGTTTCGGGTCCGGATACATCGGCGTGTGGTACGCGCCTGAATCGTCCATTATGTATGCGCCGTTTTGGCCATCGGTTATTACCGCGATTTTTGGTCCAAGTTCTCGTACTCTTGCGAGCAGTTTCTTCGGGTCGCCTTCTTTCGTGCCGAGAATTTGTTGGGACTCTTCTTTATTGCAGAAGAATATTTCCGACACGGCGTAGACGTCTTTCAGTTCCTCAATCTTTGAGCGTATCTGGAATGTGCCGGGCTGGAACGCCAGCTTGACGCCGTTTTCTTTTACATAGCGCGCGATGTCGCGTTGCATGTCGTATGTTCCTTCCGCGAGCGACGTGAGATAAATCCATTTCGGCGGTTCGTCAAAATGGGGAAGAGAGCGCTCGAACAACTCGTGCTTGATGAGTATCGTGCGCTCTGCTTCGTATTGTAGGACGTAGTGATAGTTGGTTTTTTGCCCCGCGTGTACTCCGACGAATTCTGTCGCCACATTCGCGGCCCGAAGCGCGTCCATGCAAACCTTGCCATTTGCGTCGTCCCCGAGTTCGGTCGCAACCGCCGCTTGGAGTCCGAGCTTCGCGGCGGCAACGGCGGCGTTCGGCCCGTTGCCAACTGCAGGCACTTCGGTTGCCGATTCAAAGGGAATCTTCTGCCCGAACTTCACGCATAGCAAACAATTCTCGTGGTCCAAGTCGCACTCCGCCTTCGCTTCCTTCAGCTTGATAAAGCAGTCGGTCACTATGTCGCCGAACGCGACGAAGTCGTATTTCATGAGTGAATAGTAAGTAGGCAATAGGCATTAGGCAATAGGTAAGAAAGGACAGCAAAATTTTGCGAGGCATATAAAAGACGAGCCCAGCAAAAGCGGCTAGGTTCGCTTCTGCTGGGTTGTTTATCCAGGACACTGGTCAAGGGTCCAGATCAAAATCGTTCACCTCATTTTCCTTTTCCTTTTGCGTCGACCGGTGCCAGTGCCAGACACTTAACACCAGAATAATGACGCCTACCAACCCGATGGACGAACCGATTATGAGATTCAAGATTGCCTCCTTTTATTTCATTACATCACCGCCGAGTACAGCCCCGACGGGTATTTCAACGTCCTACTTCTATTACAAACCGACCGTCACTATCGCAAATCAGAGAGAGAGAGAGTCAATTGAAAAAGCTGGTAGCCAGTAGCCTGTAGTTTGTAGCCAAACGCACTCAAAATACACTCCATGATTGCCTGAATTTGCTACCAGTTACAAGCTACGGGCTGATAATTTTGCCTTTTTGGCTTCCTCGGTTATACTCTCGCCAATGTTAGCCATTGAAGTCGAAAAGCGAGAAATGAAAGAGTCGCCGGAGACGCTCCGCAAGCGCGGCGCTATGCCGGCGGTTTTCTATGGTCCGAAAGAAAGCGCAACCGCGATTGCCATTGACGCTCTTAAATTTGACCGCGTTTGGCGCGAGGCGGGCGAGACGACCGTCATCCAGCTCACGGGAGTCGGCGACGCGAAAGAAACGCTCATACATGACGTGCAATTTCATCCTGTAACGAGCGTTCCATTGCACGCGGATTTCTACGTGCTTGAGAAAGGCAAGAAAATCAAAATCAAAGTTCCTCTCAAATTCATCGGTGTCGCTCCGGCCGAAAAGGCGGGACACATCGTTTCCAAAGTTCTGCACGAAATTGAAATTGAAGTTGCGCCGGCGGAACTGCCGCATGACCTGCCGGTGGACATTTCAGGGCTTGCGAATGTCGGCGAACACATCACTGCGGGGCAGATAAAACTTCCTCCGAGCGCCACGCTTATTTCCCACGGAGCCGATATAGCTGTGACTATAATTGAATTCAAAGAAGAGAAGGTAGAGGAGCCGGTGGCGCCAGCCGCGGCGGAAGGAGCGCCAGTCGCGGGAGAAGCGGGTGCGGCTCCGGCGGGAGCGGGAGCGGAAGCGGTAGCACCGAAAGCGGAAGCGACAGACGCAAAGAAAGAAGCGAAAAAAGAGGCGAAGAAGTAGAGATTCAAGAATAAAGAATATTGAATAAGGAATATAGAAAAGGGAAACACGAGTATTTCTTGCTATAATTGCGCGATGCTGCGTTCATTCGTCAGTATTTTTGTTTTGTCTCTTTGCGTAAGTTTTTTGATGCCCGCGCCTTTTGTGGCGCAAGCGGACGTAATCGCGAATCAGCGCGCGGAGCTTGAACGACAGCTTCAGCAAATAGAACAAGATATCAAAGCGAAGCAGGGAGTACTGTCGGAAAAACAGCGCGAGCGCGCATCTCTCGAGCGCGATGTCGCGATTTTAGACGCAAAGATTCAGACAGCCCGTCTTGGAATTAAGGAGCGCGACCTTACAATAACAAAAATACGCGGCGAAATAGCCGACAAAGAACAATCAATAAAAAGGCTTGACGCAAAAGTAGCAAGCGGCCAAGAATCGCTGGCGCAAATTCTTCGCCGCACAAGAGAAATAGATGAAACCACTGTAGCAGAACTTATTCTTGCGGGTTCCGTGACCGAAATTTTTGACGACATCGACGCCTTTCAGACTATTCAGAAAGCCCTCGATGCATCGTTTAAAGAAATGAAGACGGTGCGCACCGACCTAACGTTCCGCAAACAGGCGCTTCAAGAACAACAGCAGGAGGAACAAGACCTCCGGCAGATTCAAGTACTTCAGCGTCAAGCACTTGAAAAAATCGAGATAGAAAAGAAAAATTTAGTTACCGCCGCGCGCGGACAGGAGTCCGCTTATCTTCAGTTGATTGCGAATAAAGAAAAAAGCGCCGCGCAGATACGCGCCGCGCTGTTCGTCCTTAGAGATTCAAAAGCAGTTTCGTTCGGGGATATCTTTTCGTACGCAAAAGAAGCAGCCGCGAGAACAGGAGTGCGGCCCGCGCTCATTCTCGGGATTCTTGCCGAAGAGAGCAATATGGGTCAGAACGTTGGCACGGGGAACTGGAAAAAGGACATGCATCCGACCCGCGACCAGCCGGTGTTCGCGAAAATCACCGCTATGCTCGGACTCAATCCCGACACTTTGCCGGTTTCCAAAAAGCCATGGTACGGATGGGGAGGGGCGATGGGGCCAGCGCAGTTCATTCCCTCTACATGGGTTTTGTATCAAGACAGAATAGCGCGCGCGGCGGGGCAGAATCCCCCGAACCCATGGGATGCGCGCACGGCGACTTTTGCCGCGGCAATTCTTCTTATGGACAATGGGGCGGATAAAGGCACACGCGCCGCGGAGCGCCTTGCGGCGCTCCGCTACCTTGCCGGCTGGAAAAACGCCGGCAAGCCCGCCTATGCCTTTTATGGCGACGATGTGATGGAATTGGCGGAGAAGTTCCAGAGTCAAATAGATATTTTGGGGGGTTAATGCTTCAAGACATGGCCGTTTTTGACGGTAGTTAAATAGTTAAAGGAGGTTAAACCTCCACCAAAGGTGGTACAATGTCATAGTTAAAGGAGGTTAAACCTCCACACAAAGGTGGTACAATATCAAAATGAGAAAAGAACCGTACGGAGTCGGATCATTCGTTCATATCATTCAGCGCGGTACACGTGGAGCACCTATTGTGCGCGACGAAGACGACAAGAATCGTTTCCTTTTAATTCTTGCGCATTTCAACGATGAATACCAGCCGGCCAATTGGTTTCGAGACATCACAAATCCAAATCTTTCACCGTTTGAACGTCCTACCGACTGGCCTGCGCGAAAAAAGCTTGTGCGTGTTATTGCGTTCTGTCTCCTGACAAATCACTTTCATCTTTTGCTCGAGGAAACACAGGATGGTGGCATTTCGAAATTCATGCAACGACTCGGCACAGCTATGTCATATCGCTACAATCTCAAATACGAGGAGCACGGGACATTATTTCAGGGCTCCTTTCGATCGCGCACGATTGATAGCGACACCTATTTGCGCTATGTAATTGCTTATATACAACTAAAAAACACACTTGATATGTACGATGGAAAGATTCGTTCCGCGCGGGAATTCGAGAAAGCTTATGCATGGGCCTGCACGTATCCTTATTCTAGTCTTGGGGATCACACAGGTACATTCAAGCGACCGATTATTGAAAAGGATTTTTTGACAGATATCTTTTCGCCATCGGAGTTCAAGAAATTCGGCAAGGATTTTATTGAGGGACGCGCAGCAGTTCTGGAAGAAGAGAGGGGTGTCGTCTACTTCGAGTAGTTGTGTGGAGGTTTAACCTCCTTCCCTTCACCAAGAAACATTGACCAGAAAACGATATATATATATTGATTTCGGAAGGAGGCGACATGAAGATACAAACAGCCATGTCAGGGCTTGTGGCGGTGTTAGCTGCTGCCACGGGAGCAGTCGCGGCCATAGCGTTTGGCCGTGAACTGCCGACCCTGATCAGCTGGCTCGCCCAGCTGATCAAGTAGCCCGTGGAAAGCCTGTGCAAACCGCAGGCTTTCCATTTTGCTTGTAATTCGTGAAATTTAATGTATTCTCTCTGGACTTATGAAAAAGGATATTCATCCGGCGGATTATAGGCAGGTGATTTTTGACGATGCCACTTCGGGCAAGAAGTTTTTGATTG
>CAZSPA010000012.1:1082-10946 GCA_964608685.1 uncultured Candidatus Saccharibacteria bacterium | reverse complement strand
GCGAACTTCAGCTTTTGTTGCGGCATCTCGGAGTGAGCGAGGCAAATATGGAAAAGGGGGAAATGCGAGTTGAGGCCAACGTGAGCGTAAGTCAAAAATCAAAAGTCAAAAATCAAAAGTTGGGGACCAAAGTAGAGATAAAAAATCTGAACTCTTTCCGCATTATGGAACGCGCGGTCGCCTACGAAATTAAACGCCAGCAAGGTTTGTTGGAGCGGGGAGAGATGGTGGCACAGGAAACGCGTGGATGGGATGAAGATACGGGGAAAACATTTCCTCAACGAACCAAAGAGGGAAGCGCCGACTATAGATATTTTCCGGACCCAGATTTATCATCCCTTAAACTTTCACAAGTTCTTGATTTTAATGAAGGGGTTCTCGGACGGGAAGTACCGGAGTTACCATGGAAGCGCAGAGAGCGCTACGCGTCTCTAGGCATAAAAGCTGATGATGCAGAGCTGTACATTCGAGATGAAAGACTCGGTAAATTTTTCGAGTCTGTGACCGAATCCTATCTTCCTGTGTCGCGAGAGGTGCTTCTTGCGTCAAATTATATTGCAAACGACCTCGTTAGTATCATCTCCTCCTTCGCCAAGGCTACGAAGGACAGGCGAGACATGCAAGAACGAGATTCACAACAGCAACCCGAGATTCCGATATCCATACAGAATTTCAAAAAGATAATAGAAATGATCGCTAGTAATAAAATATCCTCGCGCTCCGCGAAAGACCTTCTTTATTTATCCGTTCACGATAAAAGGGATCCAGAAATAATTGCACAAGATATGGGTATTTTCCAGATTGACAACACTGATAGGCTCAATGAACTTATCGTCAACGCAATAGATATGAATCCAAAAGTTGTGGCCGATTATAAAGCCGGAAAGGAATCGGCGCTTGAATATCTGGTAGGACAATGCATGAAATCACTCCGAGGCGCGGCTGATGCATCTGTGTTGCGCAAATTAATACGTGATAAAATCGTTAAGAGTAGCAGCGGGTAAATATCCACAGGGCGAGTAGGGCGCGGCTCTCGCTATGCAGGGGACTTGATGTATACTTCGTGAATGTCTGACGAGCTTACGATTGATGGAGAGCAATTCGTCTCGTCTAAACGAGCATCGGAAATTAGCGGATATGAGCAAGATTATATCGGCCAACTTTCTCGCGGTGGACAGATAAAAGCCCGCAGAGTTGGCGGATTGTGGTACGTTTCAGTTGATTCCTTGATAAAGTACAAGGAACGCGCGGAAGAATATATGCCAGAGCCGCCTGTACGAAGAGACGCTGGCAGTGATCCAGACGCCCTGCTTTCTTTCGACGGAAGAGGTTATATTTCAGCTTCGCGAGCCGCAAAATTGACCGGCTATAGTCCCGATTACATTGGTCAACTGTCAAGAGCCGGGACCATTCTTTCAAGGCAGGTGGGAAATCGTTGGTACGTCGAAAGAACGTCGATTACTAAGCATAAAGAAAGCAAAGACGCTCTTCTTGGGGCTGTTCAAGCAGAATCTGTTGGTATCAATCACTCAGATTCGCCTAAAAATAAGGAGGAAAGCTTCTCCTACGCTGGTGCGGGACCCTTTTTAGAATATACGAGTGATGCACGCGACTTAATGCCTGTTCTTGAGAGTAAGGAGCTAACAGATGACGACCCAAAAGGTAGCGTATACGAACATTCCATCCCGATACACGTTCTGGAAGAGAGAGATGTTGCTCTATCCAACCGTGTTCACCGACACGAAAACGCCATTCTATTGCCTGCGTTGCAACAACTCCGTATACCCGAAAAGACTAGGTATTCATTAGTCTTACCGGCCATAGCGATGACCATTGTGATTGTCTTATCGTTAGGCTTCGTTTCGTTAAAATCCTCATCCATATATACAAGTGATGATAGTGACAGTCAGGATTTAAGCGAGGGCGCGAGCAAGGTACTCACGGCCAGTGTTGCTTCGGCAATGGTAGGCAGGATTGCAGATATGCTGGAGATACTCCTGGCGCCAGAGTTGATTTACAGAAGGGATAAATGAGCAGAATGACTAAAAGGATTTTCAATTATCAATTTACAATTTTCAATCAAATCACAATGTTCCAATTCTTAAACATTAAACTGTTGGAAATTCGATGAAAATTGAGAGTTGGAAAATAAGACATTACCATCGATAAAATGTCTCGAAAACGAATCTCGCCTATGCGAGAAATTTTTTATCATGCCACCTTTTTTTGTTTTGTCGAATGTCAGACAGCTTCATTTTAGCAATTAGGGCCACAGTATCGCCGTAGCTTAAGCCGCGAGCATAAAAATGCGGAATGCCCTCTAAAACCCCGCGAATAAGCGTCAAAATGCGCCATGCACACTTATAGCTGACTTCCAGGTTGCGTTCCAGCTGTTTTGCGGAAATACCTCCCTTTGCGTTTAGAAAAGCCAAAATAGCGTGGAACCAAAGCAAAAAAGGAGTATCTGATTTGTGAAAGATTGTTCCAGACGCTGGCGCAACCTGGAAACGGCATTTTGAGCATTGAAACTGCCTGCGGCCAAGTATCCGCTGATACGCGCCCCCGCAAGCCGTCCACAGGTCCCGCCCTACCCGGCGGGAGCATTTGCGCGAATAGAGGGAATCAAAGATAAAGTCGAGACAAGAATCATCATCGGGAAACTGCTTTCTAAAACTCGCAATACCATATTTACGGTCCTTCATATGTCATCCAGATTATGAGTCCTGTGATTATGTTGTCAAGGGATAGGTGTTTATTATCCCCAGTGTTTGAGTCATAAAATCCACACAACGGCCGGAATAGATAATAAGCTCATAGATAAATCGGATGACAAGAATCCCGATAATTCCATGAGTGACGAAATATTTTTTGATGGTGTTAGATATGTTTCTGCGAATGAAGCTGGACACGATGCGGGATTAACGCGCGACTATATAGCGCGCCTTTGCAGGGAGAATAAAGTATGTGGCAAGCAGATTGGGAAAAACTGGTACGTCAGCAAAGAAGCCCTTGGGTCGTTTCTGTTGAAGCAAGAGCATGAACACATCGCTCGGAATGAAGAATTAGCTCGCAAACGCGCAGAGGAATATAAATCTGCATCGCGGCAACAAGTTTATCCCAAAAAACAAAATGTTGCGGAATCTGCTGATGCGAGTATTAGAAAGCTACAGCCGCCGACACAAACAAGTTATGTAGCGGATATTTCCCCACAAGTAACAAAAGTAGTTTCATTCGCCACGCGTATGGCCAGTGGCTCAACTGCTGGTGTTGCTCATGCCGCATACGCTACGGTTCCGCACGCAACGATTCCGTTTATAAGCCCTGTGGCGGAGCTTATGCACAAACTCGTTGCTTTTTTCGTTGCGGTCATGCTCACATTCGGAACGTATGCCCTTGTAGATAAAGAAAGCGCCCGATCGATTTCTGAAATGATTAGAGACGCGAAACTGGCATTGATGAATACTGATGGGCTTATAGATTCACTCGCGCTAAATGCCAAGGCACAAGTCGCTGCGGCCGGGGCCGATCCAACAGGATATATATCTCGCGGACTGGCAAAACTTTCCCGCACGGTGAACCAAAGCGTTGATAGGTTGATTTACTCCGTTGCTTTTCCGGATTCTTTATTGCAATCGCTAAGTTTTGCCAACTCGTCACAGATTACCGCTAGAGAAAACGATCGCGCGAATGTTGCAATCAAAATTGATTCCTATCGTCCAAACAATGAGGCATCGGCATTGCGCAGAAATGTTGTCGCACAGAATGAAAACGATGCAACACCCGCCTCTCCTTCTTTGGTAATAAACCAACCAGCTTACACAGAGTCTGCCGAACGTGTCGTTGAGCGCGTAGTAATCCGCCAGCCGGCTGAACAGCGTCTCCTTGCCGTCGGCGGCATATCGGAAGACATCCTCAACATGAAGCTCAATCAGCTGGACAACAAGCTAACGAGCAAAATGTTCTCGCTCTCCGCGGCTAATTCAACGGTGGTGGCGCAGAACTACAATGTAATTGCCCAGACGAACAAAATTAATCAGTTAAACAGCGTCAACATATCGAATTCAACCATCACCGGCGGCTCGATTTCAGGCGCGTCCGTGAGCGCGAACACGCTTACGGCAAGCGACCTTTCAGCAAGCAGAGCGACTCTTGCCTCCACCACTGTTACGGGCAACCTCACAGTCGACGGCTCTCTGTCTTTAAGCGGCGACTCTGGCAGCTTGTCCGCGACTGACGCCTTGTTTACAAATGCGACAACGACAAACTTCTTCGCGACGAATGCCTCAACCACCAATGCTACATCCACCAATTTGTTTTCCGTTCTCGGCCACTTCACTACAGGCGTAATAGACACCTTGACATCAACGCTCGCGACCATAACAAGTCTCACGGCGACGAATCTCGTCGCGACGAACGCAACGACTACGAACGCGACATCAACAAATTTTGCCGCAACCGCGCTTGCAGCCCTTGGCACAACTACGATTACAAATCTGGCAGTAACGAACTCCAGCACTTCTACCGTCGCCGGCGGATTTACCATCGCGAATTCCGGCTTCGTATATCAGCAAGCGACGGGAAGAATCGGAATCGGCACCACGTCGCCCGCATCAATCTTTGATATTTATGGAACAGACGCGCTCCGCCTGCCAGCCGGCAATACCGCACAAAGGCCATCGCAGGCGGGCATCGGCCAAGTCCGCTATAACATGACGACGCACCAGTTTGAAGGATACGGCGACAACTCCGTCTGGCAGGGATTGGGCGGAGTCATTGACGCCGACCAGGATACTTATGTTACCGCCGACACCGGAAACTCCGACGAAGACACTCTGCGCTTCTTCACCCTCGGCTCACAGCGCATGACAATCACCAATTCAGGCAATGTCGGCATCGCCTCAACATCTCCATTTGCCAAATTCGCAATCCACGCATTGAACGGCGAGACAAATTCCCTCTTGTTTGAAATCGCAAGTTCAACCGCGAGCGCGACCACCTCTCTGTTTAAGGTTGATAATAAAGGCAATGGTTATTTCTTGGGCGGGCTCGGCGTTGGAGTATCTACAACAACCGCAGGCGTCCTCCAGACATCCGGCAACGCGTGGATAGGCGGCAACCTGCAAGTCGTCGGCGATGCGGTAACGCTCGGCGCTTCAAGCGCCAACACGCTCACGGTTAATTCCGCGATTACGTCAAATCTTGTTCCGGACCAGAACATCACCCGCGACCTCGGCTCAACATCCTTCTATTGGAAGAACGCCTACGTAGGCACTCTGACCGCAAACAACATTTCCGCCGCTTCTACCACTATTGGCGGTACGCAATCAGACACCTTCACTCTCAACTCTGACAATGTGACGGCTGATACCGAAAACAGCACGCTGATATTCTTCCGTGGCACTGTCGTTCCAAACGCGCTCCTCGCTTGGAACTCCGCCAACTCCGCCAAGCGGTTTGAATTTAATCAGCCGCTATACATATCAAACGGCTCGGCATCAACAACGATTCCTCTACTCGCGCTTTCTGCGGTAGCAGGGCATACCGGAAATCTCTTCAACATCGCGTCCTCCTCTGGCTCGTCGCTCTTCTCCGTTGATGCGAGCGGCAACACGGCAGTCGGCGGCAACCTGACCATCACTGGTACGTCAAGCTTTACCGGCGGCCTCTCATTCCTCAACGCATCCACGTCGCAACTCTCTGTCTTCAGCAAGGCGTACTTCGGAGGAAGCGCGACAACGACGATTGATTCAGCAGGCAACCTCGCCGTCGCCGGAACTCTTGGAGTAACAGGCAACACGACTCTTGCAAGCGCCACCTCCACGAATCTTTTCTCCACGACCGCCAGCTCTACGAATCTATTCTCGCAGACCGCGACACTCGGGACTCTCACGTTGGGGAATGCTCTTGCGGTCAGCTCGGGAGGCACGGGCGCCACATCCCTCAACAACCTCATCACTCTCGGAGACCACACGACAGGCAACTATGTCGCCACCCTCGCTAACGCAGGCGGACTCACAATCGCGAACTCCGGAAGCGAAACAGCCGCCGTTACGGCCGCCCTCAACATGGGGAACTCAAACTACTGGACTGCCCTTCAGAACTTCACGAATGCCTCAACTTCGCAACTAACCGCGACCTCCACAGTGTGGTTCACATCTCTCACGAGCTCGCTCCTCGGCACTGACAGCGCGGGAAAGCTAGTCGCCACCACAACAATCGGCGTGAACCTCCTCTCCGCCAACACCATCGCCCTCTCCGACTCCAACTCCACCCTTACTATCGGAGGAACTCCAGCGACTCTCGGAGGCACCTTGACCGCCACCTTGAATCTCGCCAACGGAAACACATGGACTGGACTCCAGAAGTTCTTCGGCTCCGCATCCTCCACTCTCTTCTCCAACTTCGGCACCGCGTACTTCGGAGGAACGGCCACCTCGTCCTTTAACTCCGCAGGAACTCTGGCTCTTGCAGGAATCACGAACTCGCTCCTCGCCGCAGACGGAAGCGGAACAGTGGGAGCCACGACAACCCCAACCGCCCAATACTTCATCGCCACCTCCTCAACCATCGCCTCCACATTCCCATACGCAAGCACCACCGCGCTCACCGCGAGCGGCACGGGATTCTTCGGCACGGCAACTTCCACAACCCTTAACGCCAACACCGCCTCCATCGGCTCGCTCACGCTCGCCACGCCCCTCGCCGTCACATCAGGCGGAACAGGAGTTACCACTTCAACCGGAACAGGAAGCGTCGTTCTCTCCGCGAGTCCGACATTCACAGGCATGGCGAACTTCGCTAACCTCACGTCAACAGGAAACGCCTCCACAACCCTCTTCTCCTCATACGGCCCCTCCTATTTCGGAGGAAGCGCGACATCCAGTTTCTCCTCAACGGGCGTACTCACCTTGGGAACTGCGCTTGCAGTTACAAGTGGAGGCACGGGCGCCACATCCCTCAACAACCTCATCACTCTCGGAGACCACACGACAGGCAACTATGTCGCCACCCTCGCTAACGCAGGCGGACTCACAATCGCGAACTCCGGAAGCGAAACAGCCGCCGTTACGGCCGCCCTCAACATGGGGAACTCAAACTACTGGACTGCCCTTCAGAACTTCACGAATGCCTCAACTTCGCAACTAACCGCGACCTCCACAGTGTGGTTCACATCTCTCACGAACTCTCTCCTCGGCACGGACAGCGCGGGCAAACTGGTCGCCACCACCACGATCGGCGTGAATCTCCTCTCCGCGAACACCATCGCGCTGTCCGACTCCAACTCCACCCTCACTGTGGGAGGTACTCCAGCGACTCTCGGCGGAACGCTCACAGCAACTCTCAACCTCGGGAACTCCAACACTTGGACAGCGCTTCAGAAATTCGCCAACGCTTCCTCGACTCTCTTCTCCAACTTCGGCACCGCGTATTTCGGAGGAAGCGCCACATCAACATTTGATTCGGCAGGCAATCTCTCTGTCGCCGGAACACTTGGAGTTACAGGCAACACGACTCTCGCGAACGCCACGACAACGGCTCTTTTCTCCACAACCGCCAGCTCTACGAATCTATTCTCGCAACTCGCGACAGTGGGAACATTCACACTGGGTAACGCGCTCGCAGTTACTTCAGGCGGAACGGGTGCCGCCACTTTAACCGGCCTTCTGCAAGGAAACGGCACATCTGCAATCACCGGCATCACCGGCACCGCAGGCCAGTTCCCGTACTACAACGGCCCCAGTACCTTGCTTGCAACCTCATCAATTTTCCTTGCGACCACGCAAAATGTCGGCATCGGGACGACGACGCCAAACTGGACGCTGACCGCATCAAACTCCACGGGTCCTCAACTCTCCCTCGGCGACGGCGCCAATAACTCATGGACGTTCAGAAACTCCGGAGCGACTCTCTATCTTGCCACCTCCACGTACTCCGCCACCTCAACAACCGCGGCTCTTGCCTTCAACAACTCCACCGGCGCCGCCACTTTCGGCTCTCCCGCGACATCAACGTTCACGGGCGGAGTTCAATCAACATATTTAAACATCACCGGCACGTCAGCGACATCAACATTCGCACGCGGAATCAACCTCGCAGGCGGATGCTTCGCAATCAATGGAACTTGCGTGGGCGGCTCCTCGGCCGCGGGAACTACAGGCAACATTCAGTTTTACTCCGGCGGTTCTCTAACAGCTTCAAGCACGTTCACATGGGACAACACGAACGGATTCCTCGGAGTCGGAACATCCACTCCATACGCGCGTCTCTCCATAGCGGGCAACGCGGGCGCCTCCTCTCCGCTCTTCGCAGTTTCCAGTTCCACTGCGGCCTTCGCCACCTCCACAGTATTCATTATTGACAGCAACGGACTCCTCGGCATCGCAACTACCTCGCCGTATCTTCCTCTATCGGTTAACGGAGGAGTCGCCGCGAGTTTCTACAACGCCGACAACGCGGCCGCGACATCAACATTTGCGGGCGGATTCAACGTCGGCGTAGGCGCACTGTCGTATGACATCGGCGGCAACAAGACATACGTGGAGCGGCTCAACACCGGCCCGCTGTCATTTGAAGACAACGCGGGCTCGGTATCGTGGATAGATATGGCGATTACATCTGCTTCCGCCACCAGTACAGTACACAGTTACAGCGCGCAACTTAACGCGAATCAGTTGCTCACGATATGGGGCGAGTCAACCGGTTCCGGCGAAATCACCAAGGCGCGCGTGGTAGTCGGGACTTCCACAGACGCCTCTCTCACCAACACCAACATCCCGTACGGCTCTTTCATCGTTGCCGACGGTGCGCTCTGCGTGGACGACGGCGGCGCAGAATCATGCGCGGCAACCGCGCTCACGCGCGGCCAGCTATACGCCGAATCTGCGACAGTGGGAACGGTGGACCTCGCGGAAAATTATATGACCGAAGACACTACGCTTGAACCGGGCGAAATTGTCTCGGCAGACCTTCTGAACCCGCGCGAAGTCGTGCGCTACGATGCTACTACCGCTTCTTCCTCTGTGCCTCTCGGTATCGTATCCACCAAGCCGGGCTTCTTGCTAGGCGTTGGCAGGGGCGAAACAGGCGCGAAGACAGTACCCATCGCGCTTGCCGGCCGCGTCCCGCTAAAAGTTTCTCTTGCGAATGGTCAAATTAATATAGGCGACCACATCGCGCCGTCCCCGGACATGCCAGGATATGGTGTTAAAGCTCTAACAAGCGGATTGATGGTCGGCGTTGCGCTGGAATCCACAGACAACGAACCCGGCATAGATACTTCCGTTATCAACGTCTTCGTCAGGCCGCAATTTGCCTTTATTGGAAATACTTTGCCGTTCTCGATTCCGGGAGATGGAAACGAAATATTCTGGGACACCAGCACCACTTCGAGGGATGCGTTTCTTGCCTCGCTTTCCACAACTACTGCAACGTCAAGCGCTATTCTTTCGGAAGATGGCAAGAGTCTCGACCTCTACAAGTTCGTGGACATGGTTATTCGTTCAATCCGAACTTTCGCGGCCAGTATCATAGAGCATGGCATTCGCCTGACAGCGCTCGAAAATCGCGTTGGGTTGCTTGCGAGCCCCGTTAGAGACGATGTCTCTAACGGGGCGAGCGGAACTTCCGCTGTGAGTGCGGTCATCGACCAGCTGAAAGCTCTCGGCACGGACATTTCGGATGGAGTCGCGCATTTCGTGAAAGTTGTCGCGGACAAAATGCAAATCGGCTCCGCCCTACATCCGACCGGAATCACGATGTACGACAAGTCAACCAGCGAGCCGTACTGCTTCCAAATTGACAACGGCGCGCCGACAACCACTCCGGGAGTCAGCACCGACCTCATCACTTCTGCTGACCAGACTA
>CAZSPA010000012.1:0-1072 GCA_964608685.1 uncultured Candidatus Saccharibacteria bacterium | reverse complement strand
GACTGTTTCTGCGGATTCTGCGTCCACTTCTGCGTCGTCTGCGGGTGATAGTCAGGTACCGACTATCACCATCAACGGCAACAACCCCGCGAACATAACAATCGGCGACACCTATGGCGACTTGGGAGCTATCATCACCGGCCCGACAGAGGCCGATAAAAACTTGGGCATTTACACATTCCTCGATGGCGTGGCTATGGACATCATACTATTAGATACGAGCGCGGCGGGCGAACATACAATTGATTACGTCTCCACCAATTCCTTTGGCGCCGCGACCAGCACGCGAACGGTGATAATTGAAGCTCCATCAGACTCGACTGCGACCACGACAGACTCGACAGCAACATCCACCGCAACATCCACAACGCCATGAAGACATTTAAATATTTAAATTTTTAAATATACCCAATATGACAACAGTACACAGATTCGAAGACCTGATGATGTTCCGGAAGGCGCGCGAGCTGACGGGCGAAGTATACAAAGCGCTTTCGACATGTCGCGACATGGGCTTTCGCGACCAGATTCAGCGCGCTTCCGTTTCCGTCCTCTCAAACATCGCAGAGGGGTTTGAAAGCGGGACGAAGCAGGAATTTCTTAATTACCTCTACATCGCGAAAGCATCAGCAGGTGAAGTCCGCGCGCAGACCTACGTGGGCCACGACGTCGGATATTTAAATATTGAAACGTTTAAACGTTTAAATAATCTCGCCGAGCAATGCAGCCGCCTGATTGCGAGCTTTATCGCCAAATTGAAGTCAGGCGGGCTCGCTGGCCTGCAGCAGAAGCGCGGACGCGCTAGCGAAAAGGATATTGTGGCGAAGCTCTGGGCAGATGCGGGGCTTGAGATGACAGAGCATGGCCTCCAGACAAAGGGAGGGATACATTCTTAAATCTTAAATTCTTAAATCTTTAAATCTTTGCACATTTAAATAGCCAAAATACATTATGGAAAAAGATTACGAGAAATTGAATGCGATAAAGAAATCTGCTAGACTGGCACCAGTTGATCAATTGATGGGGGCGGGTGAGAGTATCCACACCGTAGCTCTCTCTCGGAGTGTTGCGA
>CAZSPA010000011.1:10985-11514 GCA_964608685.1 uncultured Candidatus Saccharibacteria bacterium | reverse complement strand
AGGGGCAAACAGACCCCGCGCAGTATTACAAACTTGCGGACTTGCTCCTCGCGCCATCGCTCTACGAAGGGTACGGCATGGTCGTGGTTGAAGCGCTCGCATCCGGCACGCCGGTCATTTCCACCGATGTCGGCGTCGCACGCGAAGCAGGAGCGATTATCGCAGAGGAAGATGATTTTGCGGAAGCGATTGTCGTGTGGTTCGAGAATGGTCCCCGGGAGGGAAAGCTATTGAATTACCCCTACAAGAATTTCGAGGAGTACGCAGAGGCGTATTGCAAAGATGTTGAATCTTCCGTAAATCGGTAATAGCCGTATCCACCTATTCTCCGTCATGGCGGAGAATAGGTGGATGTTCTTTTTGTGGTGGCCAGTACCGGCAAAGACTCTGAACTGAATTCAAGGACAGGAATTATGTACATCAAAGTCTAGACCTCAATAGATAAATCTTGCGTGTTCGGGGAAAAACGGCAATAATGCTGGGATTATGGGCGAGAAACAGCGCGGGAAACCTGTTATTGGATTTATAG
>CAZSPA010000011.1:7206-10975 GCA_964608685.1 uncultured Candidatus Saccharibacteria bacterium | reverse complement strand
TAGATATTATCAAACCTGGGTAAAATCGGGACGTGCGATTAATGCAAATTGGACTAATTACATTCGATCGCAATACGCGCTTCTTCGCTAAGTGGTGAAAACGATGCAGGGAACCCTTTCTGCATACAAACTACGGACTACTATCTACTGACCGCTAACTCTGTGAATCTTGCGCGTTCGCAAAAAAACGGCAATAATGCTGGGATTATGGCGGAAAAACAGCGCGGGAAACCTGTTATTGGATTTATAGGGCAGGGATACGTGGGCAAGAATTACGCGGACGACTTGGAAGCCCGCGGGTATGAGACGGTGCGCTACGCGCTTGAGGAGCCGTTCCGAAAAAATAAAGACAGGATAAAAGATTGCGACATTGTTTTTATAGGAGTTCCCACGCCGACGGTTGCGGGGAAGTCTGACGCGTCCATCGTGCGCGCATCGGTAGGGCTTGTGGGGCATGGAAAAATCGCGCTCATTAAATCCACGATTGTTCCAGGAACGACAGTATCCATTCAAAAAGAATTTCCGGATGTATCGGTTCTTTATTCCCCCGAGTTTTTAAGCGAGGCAACAGCGGCGTACGACGCGACTCATCCATTTTCCAACATTGTGGGAATGGCGGAGGACATCGCTCGCCACCGAAAAGCCGCTGAAGAAGTTCACGCGGTTCTTCCTCCGGCGCCGTTTACTCTGACGTGCAAGTCTACCGAGGCGGAAATAATAAAATACACGCACAACGCGAGCGGCTACGTGCAAATCATGCTCTTCAACATGATGTACGACGTCGCGCGCAAACACGGAGCTGACTGGTCGGCGATTCACAAAGCGTCTCTCGCGGACCCCATGATATGCAACCGCTACGCCCAGCCGATTCACAAGAGCGGGCGCGGCGCCGGCGGCCACTGCTTCATCAAAGACTTTGCCGCTCTAAAAGAAATTTATAAAAGCACTGTGCAGGATAAAGAGGGAACCGCGCTCATGGAGGCGATTGAAGAAAAAAATATGCAACTCTTGATTTCAAGCGGGAAAGACGTGGACCTTTTGGCCGGCGTATACGGCAAGGATGTTCTGGATAAAGTGAGGGATAGCGTAGTTGAAAAGTTCCGTCCGACGCCAGCCCGCGACATAAAGCTTCTTATCTGCACGCAAGCGGTGGACAAGGGAGACCCGATTCTGGGGTTCTTCCACCAGTGGGTCGCGGAATTCGCGCTTCACACCAATGAAGTGCATGCTATATGCCTCCAGCGCGGGGAGCGCTCGCTTCCTTCCAATGTGCGGGAATATTCGCTCGGCAAAGAAACCGCCCGGGGCCCGCGTTTTTGGAAGCGCATAAAGTACGTCCTGCGATTTTGGCGATACGTGTGGAAGCTACGCAAGGATTACGACACTGTTTTGGTACACATAAATGCCGAATATGTTATTCTCGCGGGCTTGCTGTGGAAGCTTGGAGGAAAGAAAATCGGGCTTTTGGCGAACGACGTGGGCAGACCGTGGCGAACGGCGCTCGCGGCGCGGATTGCGGATGTAATTTTCCACACAGACCCCAATGCGTATGTCGCGCGATTTCCAAACGCGGTTTTGGTTCCGGTCGGCGTCGAGGCCGAAATCTTCGCTCGCGAGGAGCGCTCCGCGAAGAAAAATTCTATTCTTTTCGTAGGCAGAATCGCGCCTGCAAAACGCCTTGAAGTAATTATGTCCGCCCTCGACCGCCTCAAGCGCGAGAAAATAACGGCGAGTTTGGACGTGTACGGCGCGACCGCAATTCCAAGCGACGAAGCGTATTTCAAGAATCTTCGCGCCACGTATGCCGCGCTCGAAAATTCGGGCGTCGCGTATCGCGGAGCCGTTGTCCATGAAAAAACCCCTCCGATATACGCATCGCACGAGATTTTCATACATACAGGCTCCGCATCCGGCTTCAACAAGGCGCTTTTTGAGGCGATGGCGGGAGGATGTCTTGTCGTAACGGGAAATCCGGAATTGCGAAATGTCGTGCATCCAGCCCTGTATCTCAAAGACCTGAAGGAAGAGAACGTCGCGCGGGCGATTAAAAGTGCCCTCGCGCTTCCGGAAGGCGAGCGCGAACGCGAGCGCGCCAAGCTTCGCGCCTATGTCGGGCGCGAACATTCGCTCTCGACGATTGCCGGAGAGATTCTGGATAACATGTATCCGCAAAGAAGCGCCACCGCGCCGGCAAAGACATAAGAAGAGGCGCGGCCTCTTAGTATGAGACTTCTAATCACGACACAGGCAGTCGACCTTGACGACCCGGTCTTGGGATTTTTCCACTCCTGGATTCTGGCGCTGGCAAGACGCTCTGAATCGGTGCATGTAATTTGCCTCAAAGAAGGAAGACATTCCTTGCCCGCGAATGTTTTTGTTCATTCGCTCGGCAAAGATTTCGTACCTCGTACCTCATATCTCATATCTCGTATACAACTCGTGCAACGCATACTGTACGCAATTCGTTTTTGGGCTTATATCTGGAAATTTCGTAAAGATTATGACTCCGTGTTTATCCACATGAATCAGGAGTATGTTCTGCTAGGAGGAAAGTTCTGGCGGTTGTGTGGGAAGCGCGTCGTTCTGTGGCGCAATCATAAAATGGGCTCGCTTCTCACTCGTATTGCCGCTCTCTTATCGCACAAAGTATGCTTCACATCTCCATCCGCGTATGTGGCGCGTTTCAGAAATGCCGTTCAGATGCCTATCGGAATTGATACCGCCCTTTTCAAACCAAGCGGAATTGCAGACCCGCGCGCAATATTATTTCTAGGCCGTCTGGACGCCGTGAAAAAGCCGGAAGTGTTTTTGCAGGCGCTAGAAATTCTCGCGAAGCAGGGGATTGCGTTCAAAGCCGATATTATCGGCGACCCGACTCTAGGCCGAGAAGAATTCGCGCGCGAATTAAAAAAACGTTTTTCATCGGTGCCGGGTATCATATTCAAACCCGCTATTCGCAATGATGAGGCCGCTTCGGCATTCGCTACTCATGCGCTCTATGTTAATCTCACGCCTTCGGGAAGTTTTGACAAAACCATCGGCGAAGCGATGGCCTCCGGCTGCGTCGCTGTTGTTGCAAATGATGCCTTGCGCGGCGTTGTGCCGAATGAGCTTCTTGCTGATGCGAATTCGGCGGATTCGGTCGCGCGCGGAATTAAATTCGCGCTGGATATGAACACGCAAACGCGCGAAACGCTGTATAAAAAATTACGCGCGTATGTGGAAGACAATCACTCCATTCGGCTTCTCGTGTCCCGACTCTTAGCCTTGCTTAAGGTTTAAATATACGTATGACGCACATCATTAGATTTTTGAGACGAATTCTCATATCAATCTTGTCGCTGTTTCCTTCCCGGCTTTCGGCGCTCTCCGTCCTTCTGTACCACTCCGTATCGGATTCAGACGCGTTTTTCACAGTGTCTCCCAAGAAATTCGAACAGCAGATGAAATATATCCGCGACTCCGGATTTGATGCCGTATTCGCATCGGAAATAGATGAACGAATGCGAGCTGGAAAATTGGCACGAACAGTGTGCGTAACTTTTGACGACGGATACGCAGACGTTTACGCGAACGCGTACCCGATACTAAAAGCTCTCGGCATCAAAGCGACTGTTTTTCTCATTACCAGCGAAATCGGCGGCTCTTATACGAATAGCGAAGGGCGCAAATTCCCGCTTCTGGGGCGCGAGCAAATCGCGGAGATGCGCGCCAGCGGATTAGTGGAGTTCATGCCTCATGGTCATACGCATCGGAAGCTTCATGGACT